>JAKSJK010000059.1 GCA_024398095.1 Bacteroidales bacterium | reverse complement strand
ACTTCCGCGGCCACGACCCTCAGCCACGCGCCCTCCTCGAGAAGCTCGGCATCGTTCCGCCAGCGGTCCACGATCCCCTGAAAAAATAGTATCAGGACGGTAAGCCCCCAAGACAACAAACCCCGCGACGGATAATCGCGGGGTTTGTCATATTTGATCCGACGGGACTAGGCCGCCTTCTTTACTTTCTCGGGATCCTTGAAGAGGATCATGAAAAGGACGCCGACTACAAGGGCATATCCAGCGAAGATGTACCAGGTAAGCGGCCAGTTGCCGGCGCTGACCTCGGCCACATGTACCGCAGCCTCGTCGAGTCCCTGCGCGATGGCGTCAGCCTTTGCAGCAGCCTGAGGATTGTACACAAGAGCGTTCACCACCCTGCCGGCAGCCCAGGTACCGATCGAAGCGCCGAGGCCGTTGGTCATCAGCATGAACAGACCCTGTGCTGAAGAACGGATACCCTTGTCAGTATTCTCATTCACATAGAGTGAACCAGAAATGTTGAAAAAGTCAAATGCCACACCGTAGACAACACAGCTGAGCACAAAGAGCCAGAGGCCGCTCATGCCAGGGTTGCCGAGGCCGAAGAAACCAAAGCGGAAAACCCATGCGAACATAGCGATGAGCATCACCTTCTTGATGCCGAACTTCTTCATGCAGAACGGGATCAGCAGGATGCAGAGTGTCTCGGAAAGCTGGCTGAGCGAAATCAGCGCATTTGCATTGCGGGCACCCCAAGAACCTGCGATTGCAGGATCCGCACTGTGCTGGAAGGAAGTAATGAAGGTATTTGCATAGCCGTTGGTGATCTGGAGGGAAGCACCGAGGAGCATCGAGAAGATGAAGAAGATTGCAAACTGCTTGTCCTTGAAGAGCTTGAAAGCAGACAGGCCAAGGGACTCAGCCAGAGACTGGTCACCGGTGCCCTTAGGCTTGCAAGGGCAGTTAGGCATTGTGAGGGCATAGGCGCAAAGCACAACGCCGAGAATGCCGGACACAAAGAACTGCTCGTAGGAATGCTGGAACTGCACACCGTGGCCGTTCTTCACGAAGTTCACGAAAAGCATGGCGATGATAAAGCCGACGGTACCGAATACACGGATCGGAGGGAAGGCCTTGACGGTATCCATTCCGGCCGACTCGAGAGCATGGTAAGCCACAGAGTTTGAAATGGCGATGGTAGGCATGAAGAAAGCCACGCTGAGGAGGTAGAGCAGATAGAATACAGGGAACTGGAAGCTGGCGGCTGCCTGGTAGACTGTCAGCAGTCCACCGGAATGCATGGTATCCTGAACCTGTATGAAGGAACCGTTGGCCATGGCATAGAAACCGCAGCCAAGCATGAAGAGACCGGCAAGTCCCTGGCAGAGCGAAAGCACCCTCTGGGCCGGGATCCACTTGTCAGCCACTATACCCATCAGGGCAGGCATGAAGATAGAAACGAAACCCTGGGTTGCAAAGAAGAGCCAGATCTGCGGACCGAGACCGGCCTGGGCGAGGAAGCTGCCCATCGAGGTCAGATACGCACCCCAGACGGCGAACTCGAGGAAGTTCATCACAATCAGGCGTGCGGAAATAAACTTGTTATTCATATAATTTTTGGTGTTAGATTCTGTGGACACTGCCCTTCTTTGAAGGACAAGCCACGCAAAGATATAAGAAATCGTCAACTTTTACTATCTTTGAGGCTTGAATTATTAATATAGGTACGATGACATTCTCCTTCACAAAGACTGCGCAGGATCCCGGCAGCAAGGCAAGATGCGGCATTCTCACAACCGCCCACGGGCAGATAGAGACGCCGATATTCATGCCTGTAGGCACCGTGGGATCCGTGAAGGGAGTCTATCACAGGGATCTCAAGGATGACATCAAGGCCGAAATAATACTCGGCAACACCTACCACCTCTATCTCCGTCCGGGCCTTGACATTCTCAAGGCGGCAGGCGGACTCCACAGATTCGAGAACTGGGACAGGCCTATCCTCACCGACAGCGGCGGATTCCAGGTCTTCTCCCTCACCGGCATAAGGAAACTCACCCCTGACGGATGCACCTTCCAGAGCCATATCGACGGATCCCGCCACACCTTCACTCCGGAAAACAACGTAGACACCCAGCGCATAATCGGTGCGGACATCATGATGGCCCTCGACGAATGCTGTCCGGGTGATGCCGACCGCAAATACGCGAAAAAATCGCTGGAACTGACCAAGAACTGGCTCGAACGCTGGTCCCGCAAGTTCCACGAAAGCGACCCGGTATATGACTACGAGCAGACCTTCTTCCCAATCATCCAGGGCTGCATCTACCCCGACCTCCGCGTCGAGGCGGCTGAGCATGCGCTCCAGTTCGCCGACGCCGGCATAGCCATCGGAGGCCTCGCGGTGGGCGAGCCTACCGAGCAGATGTACGAAATGCTCGAAGTCCTTGATCCGGTCATCCCGCAGGACAAGGCCCGCTACCTCATGGGAGTCGGAACTCCGGCCAACCTTCTCGAAGGAATAGCCCGCGGAGTGGACATGTTCGACTGCGTCATGCCGACCAGAAACGGCCGCAACGGCATGCTCTTCACATGGAACGGCATCATGAACATGCGCAACGCCAAGTGGGCCGACGACTTCAGCGAACTCGACCCGTCGGGCACCTCGTTCGTTGACCACACCTACAGCAAGGCATATGTACGCCACCTCTTCATAGCAGGCGAAATGTTCGCAGCACAGATAGCGTCCGAGCACAACCTCGCCTTCTACCTCGACCTCGTCCGCGAAGCCCGCAAGCATATCAAGGCCGGCGACTTCGCAGCCTGGAAGGATGTCACAGTCAAGAAAATCAGCCAGCGCCTATGATAGACCTCAGGCCGAAAATACTCGATGTGTACATAGTTAAGAAGTTCATCCTGACCTTCTTCGTGGCTCTGCTGCTCATCATCGGAATCATCATAATCTTCGATATCAGCGAGCATATCGACGACTTCGTCAGCAAGCAGGCGCCGCTCAAAGGCATCATCTTCGACTTCTATCTGAACCTGATACCGTACTATATGAACATGTTCAGCCCTCTGTTCGTGTTCATAACGGTCATATTCTTCACCTCGAAGATGGCGGCCAACACCGAAATCGTGGCCATACTCTCCTGCGGCATCAGTTTCCACAGGATGATGGTTCCGTACATATTTTCAGCCCTGCTGATCTTCGGCGTCTCACTCTCCCTCAACCACTATGTGATTCCGAAGGCCAACGCCAAGCGCATCGCCTTCGAGTACAAGTATATCAAGGACAGCAACGCCAACTACGACCGCAACACCCACTATCAGATCGCCCCTGGCGAATTCGCCTATGTCGAGTCCTTCAGCAACTGGAACAACACCGCCTACAAATTCACCCTCGAGACCATAGAAGACAACCGCCTCAAGACCAAGATTTCAGCGGAAACAGCCGTCTGGGACAGCACCTTCGCCGGATGGAGACTCAAGAAATACTTCATCAGGGAGTACTCGGAAGGACTCGAGGACAAGATCCGCAGCGGAGCCCAGCTTGACACGGTCATAAATCTGACCATCGCAGACTTCAAGCGCAACAAGAAGACAGTCACAACCTTGGACAAGAAGAACCTGGACGAATTCATACGCACCCAGGAGATGCGAGGCGATGCATCCGTGCAGCAGACACTCATCGAACGGCACACCCGCACCGCCCTTCCGTTCTCTGCATTCATCCTGACCATAATGGGAGTTGCCCTCTCGTCCAAGAAAAAGCGCTCGGGCATCGGATGGAACATCGCCGTGGGCATTGCCCTCGCTTTCACCTACATCCTGTTCCTGCGCTTCAGTGAAATGTTCGTGTTCACCGGCACGATGTCGCCGGCTGTAGCACTCTGGATGCCGAATGTCATCTATGCCGTCATCGCGGCGGTACTCTACAAGATAGCACCTAAATAATATATGTTTAAGACTTTAAGAACAACGCTTGCCATCATCTTCTGGATCGGCGTGACCCTGCTTTTCCTGGATTTCACCGGAAGCATCCACGCATGGCTCGGATGGATGGCCAAAATCCAGTTTCTCCCTGCAGTACTGGCCCTCAACTTCGCCGTCGTGGCAGTTCTCGTACTGCTCACACTGCTTTTCGGCAGGATCTACTGTTCGGTGATATGCCCCCTCGGCATCACCCAGGACGCAGTTTCCTGGCTCCGCGGCAAACTCAAGAAAAAGAACCGTTTCCGCTTCAGCTTCAAGAAGGAAAACAAGTGGCTCAGATACGGAGTGCTGGCCGTCTTCGTGATCGCTATGGTCGCAGGCGCCGGTTCCATCGCAGCCATAATCGCACCATACAGTGCATACGGACGCATAGTCAGCAGCCTCGTGGCTCCGCTCTACGGCTGGTGCAACAATATCCTCGCAGCAATCAGCGAACACTACGGCAGCTATGCCTTCTACACCCATGAGGTCTGGATGCGCAGCCTGCCGGTACTTATCATCGCAGTGCTCAGCCTCGTTGCAATCGTCCTCTTCGCCTGGTTCGGCGGCAGGACTTACTGCAACACCATCTGCCCTGTCGGCACCGTTCTCGGCACCATTTCCAGATACTCCATCTTCGGCATACGCATCCACGAAGACAAGTGTGTAAGCTGCGGACTTTGCGGCAAGCAGTGCAAGTCATCATGCATCAACACCCAGACCCGCACAGTCGACAACAGCCGCTGCGTAGACTGCTTCGACTGCATCGGCTCCTGCAAGAGCAAGGCCATAGACTTCGGTTACAGATATGGAAAGAAAGTTCAGACCGAAACCGCTCAGGACAGCGTCGACACAGGCAAGCGCGCCTTCATGCTCGGCACCGCCCTCGTGGCAGGTTCAGCCATCACGAAGGCCCAGGAATTCGGCGGAGACGGCGGACTCGCACCTATCGTGGACAAGACAAAGCCGGAGCGCGAAACCAGGATCACCCCTCCGGGTTCAGTGAGCCTGAAGCACCTGTCCGACCATTGCACCGGATGCCAGCTCTGCGTGAGTGTCTGCCCGAACAATGTCCTCAGACCAAGCTCCGACCTGATGCATTTCATGCAGCCGGAGATGTCCTTCGAAAAAGGCTACTGCCGACCTGAGTGCACCAAGTGCTCGGAGGTCTGCCCTGCCGGAGCAATACTGAAAATATCCAAGGAAGAGAAGACCGCCATACATGTCGGACACGCCGTTGTAGAGACTTTCGCCTGCCTCGCAAGCAATGGTGAAAACTGCGGCAACTGCGCCCGCCACTGCCCTGCCGGAGCCATCAGGATGGTTGAAAATGAATTCGATCCGGAGGGACCTAGGGTTCCGGTCGTGAACGAAGATCGCTGCATCGGCTGCGGTGCCTGCGAATATGTCTGTCCTGTCAGACCTCTCAGCGCCATCCACGTGGAAGGCAACAGTGTACACCACGACGAACGTGCGGAAGTTGAATCCGAAGTAATAAACGGCTAACCATGGACAGAAGAGAATTCCTCAAGACAGCGGGCCTGGGCGCAGCAGCCTTGAGCCTCGCAGGATGTGCAGACAAGTCCGGCAATGCCCAGGACGGCATCACCGGCGAGATGGAATACCGCATCAACCCCAACTCCGACGACAAAGTCAGCCTTCTCGGCTACGGCTGCATGCGCTGGCAGATGATCAAGGATGCCGACGGCAACGACATAGTGGACCAGGACAGCGTCAACGAACTGGTAGACTACGCTCTCGAACACGGTGTAAACTACTTCGACTCGGCTCCGGTATATCTCCGCGGCCAGAGCGAAAGGGCCACGGGCATCGCCCTGAAGCGTCATCCACGCGACAGCTACTTCATCGCGACAAAGGCATCCAACTTCAGTGATGCAAGCCTCGAGACAGGCATAGCCATGTACAAGGCGTCGCTCCGCAACTTCGAGACCGACTACCTCGACTACTACCTCCTCCACTCCCTCAGCGGCGGAGAAGCCTTCAAGAAACGCTTCCTGGACAACGGGCTCCTGGACTACCTCCTGGAGGAACGCAAGGCCGGCCGCATCCGCAATCTCGGCTTCTCCTTCCACGGCGAACGCGAAGGCTTCGACGAAATGATGGCCTATCACGACCAGTACCACTGGGATTTCGTGCAGATACAGATGAACTACGTCGACTGGGACTACATGGAGACCAAGGGCAACCGCCGCAAAGAGGCGAACGCCTCATATCTCTACGACGAACTCGACAAGAGAGGCATACCCGGCGTAATCATGGAACCTCTCCTTGGCGGACGTCTGGCCAACCTGCCAGACGCGGTGATGGACCGTCTCAGCGCACAGGAAGCAGGCAAGTCGGCAGCCTCATGGGCCTTCCGTTTCTGCGGCACCTACCCACGCATCCTGACCGTTCTCAGCGGCATGACCTACATGGAGCACCTGGAGGACAACCTGCAGACCTATTGCGGATTCAAGAGCCTCACGGAAAAAGAACTCAGCATCCTCGACGATGTCGCAAAGCAGCTCGCCACCTACAAGACTGTGGACTGTACTGCCTGCCAATACTGCATGCCTTGCCCTTACGGCATCAACATCCCGGGTATCTTCGCCCACTACAACAAGTGCGTCAACGAAGGCATCATGCCGGACCCGAAAGACGACCCTGCCGACAGCGAAGACAGGAAGGCCTTTAAGAAGGCACGCCGCGAATATCTCCTGAGCTACGACCGCGCCATCCCGACCATCCGTCAGGCCGACCACTGCATCGGCTGCGGCAAATGTCTGGAGAAATGCCCTCAAGGCATCAAGATTCCTCAGCAACTTCAGAGAATCGACAGCTACGTCAACAGGCTGAAGAAATCACGGTGATAAATCGATACCGAGCATAATTTGGTCTAACTGACCATTATTGGTATTCTTATACAGTCTACAACCAATTTCGCCAAGTTTACCTACAAAGAATAAGCAAACTTGGCGAAATTATTTCATTTTATTACCACCGCATTTTTCGGAATGGCAATTTTGAACAACTATTGTTTCAAAAAAAGATTTTTTCTCGAAATATTTTTATTACTTTTGCAGTCGTACGTATGTATAACGCGCACCAAAACGCGCAAAAGCGGCCAGAAAAGATATTTTAAATTATAACTTATCATTATTAACTAATCATTATCGCTCATGAAAAAAATCAAGCTTTTTTTCACTGCCCTAACCGTCATGATTGCGACAGCACTTGCATCTGCACAGAATCTGCAGATCAGTGGTATCGTATCTGATAGTGCAACAGGCGAAGCGGTAGCAGGCGCATCAGTTGTCGTTAAGGGACAGCTGAAGTCCTACACCATCACAGGTGCTGACGGTTCTTACAAGATTACCGCTCCAGCAAATGGTACTCTCGAGATTGCATGTCTCGGATATCAGTCTGAAGATGTCGCTGTAAACGGACGCGCAGTCATCAACGTGGCTCTCGCTACCGACTCACAGATGATCGACGAGACTATCGTAGTCGCATTCGGTCAGACCACTAAGGAAGCCTTCACAGGTTCCGCAACAGTCGTCAAGTCTGACGACATCGCGAAAGTGCAGACTTCCGATGTAACAAGGGCAATCGAAGGCAAAGTGGCCGGCGTGCAGCTCACCACCCAGTCTGGTTCCCTCGGATCCTCACCTTCCCTCCGCATCCGCGGAACAAGTTCAATCTCTGCAGGTAACTCGCCTCTCTTCATTGTGGATGGAGTTCCATATTCCGGAGACATGAACAACATCAACAGCGCCGACATCGAGAGCATGACCGTCCTCAAGGATGCTGCCTCCAATGCCCTCTACGGTAGCCGTGGTGCAAATGGTGTCATCATGATCACCACAAAGAAGGCAAAGGCCGGAAACGCAATCGTTAATGTTGATGCCAAGGTCGGTGTGAACACCAAGGGTCTCAAGACCTACGACTACATCACCGATCCTCGTCAGTACTACGAGGCATACTATGCAGCACAGTACAACTACTTTGCTGCAGCCGACGGTCTCAACCTTTCACCAGCCGACGCACACTACAGGGCAGCCAGCACCATTGACGGCCCTCTCGCCAATGGAGGTCTCGGCTACAAGATCTTTACCGCACCAGAGGGACAGCTCCTCATCGGTACCGATGGCAAGTTCAACCCTGCCGCAACTCTCGGCTACACAGTAAACTACGGTGGCAAGGACTTCCTCATCACTCCAGACGACTGGATGGCAGAGGCCTACAGCAAGTCAATCCGTCAGGAGTACAATGCCAGCGTACAGGGTGGTAACGACAAAGGCACTTTCTTCGCCTCAATCGGTTACCTCAAGAACAACGGTATCATCAAGGGTGAAAGCATGGACCGCTTCACTGCACGTCTTCGCGCAGACTATCAGGTCAAGAGATGGCTTAAGATCGGTGCCAATAGCGCCTTCACCCACTACACTTGGAACAACGGTAACGGTGAAGAGGGTTCTGGTTCTACCGGTAACATCTTTGCATTCGCCAACACCATCGCTCCTGTATACCCACTCTATCTCCGCAACGCAGATGGTAGCCACATGTATGATGACCACGGTCTCATCCGCTATGACTACGGTAACGGCGCAAACGGCGGTTTCTTCCGTGCCGTACAGGCCAACGCAAACGGTCTCCAGTCTGTCACCCTCGACAAGAATGAAAGCCAGGGCAACGCTGTGAACCTCAACGGCTTTGCAGAGATTCGTTTCCTCAAGGATTTCACCTTCACATTCAACGCTGGCATGAACCTTGACGAGACCCGCAGCAAGTACCTCAGCAACTCATGGTACGGTCAGTTCGTAACTGACGGAGGTACTCTCGAAGTCGCACATGGCAGAAGCTGGAACTTCAACCTCCAGCAGCTCCTCAACTACTCGCATGCCTTCGGACAGCACAATGTAAACCTGCTCCTCGGCCACGAGTACTACAAGAGCACCAGCGCAAACGTATACGGCTACAAGAAGAAACTCTTCTCTATGGATAACCTCGAACTCAACGGTGCAGTCATCGATGGCGCATCTTGCGGTTCAAGCTCTTCAGAGTACAACAACGAAGGTTACTTCTTCCGCGCACAGTATGATTACGCAACAAGGTACTTCCTCAGCGCCTCATACCGTCGTGACGCATCTTCACGTTTCCATCCAGATCACCGCTGGGGTAACTTCTGGTCTGTAGGTGCAGGCTGGCTCGTTAACAAAGAAAGCTTCTTCAACGTTCCTTGGGTCGACATGCTCAAAGTCAAGGCTTCCATCGGTAGCCAGGGTAACGATAACATCGGCAATTACCTTTATATAGATACATATTCTATCTCTAACTCAAACGACGAGATCGCAGTTGTATTCTCCAACAAGGGTAACGAGAAGATCACCTGGGAGACCAACACCAACTTCAATGCCGGTGTAGACTTCGATCTCTTCAGGGGTCGTCTCTCAGGTAGCATCGAAGGCTTCTACCGTCTCACCTCTGACATGCTCTTCTGGTTCACCGTTCCTGCATCCCTCGGTTACAGCGGATACTACGACAACATCGGTGATATGAGGAATGCCGGCATCGAGCTCTCTCTCAACGGTACCCTCGTACAGACCAAGAACGTCCAGTGGGACATCTACGCAAATGCCACCCATTACACCAACAAGATCGTACGCCTCCCAGAGGAAAGGAAGACTGTTACCATGGAAGGCTACAGCGGATACGCTTCAGGCAACAAGTTCGTCGGTGAGGGTCTCCCTCTCTACACCTTTAAGATGCCTAAGTACGCAGGCGTAGATCCTGAGACTGGCCTCTCAAGCTGGTACAAGACCGTCAAAGACGAAGATGGTAATGAAACCAGGGAAAAGACCACCAAGTACAGCGAGGCTACAGAGTACCTCTGCAGCGATCCTACTCCGAAGCTCTACGGTGGTTTCGGTACCACTCTCGATGCATTCGGCTTTGACTTCTCTGTTTCGTTCAGCTACTCTATCGGAGGTCTCACCTACGACTCAGGTTACGCTACACTCATGAACGTTCCTGGTGGCACACCTGGTTACAACATCCACAAGGACGCACTCAAGGCTTGGACCAAGGAGAATCCAAACAACGATATCCCTCGTTTCCAGTCAATGGACAAGAACGTAAACTCAGCGTCCGACCGCTTCCTTACTGACGCAAGCTACCTCAACCTCCAGACCATGCAGCTGGGATATACCTTCCCAAGAAAGTGGATGGAGAAGATCAAGGTTTCTAAACTCAGACTCTATGTAACAGCCGACAACATCTACTACTGGTCTAAGCGTAAGGGTCTCGACCCACGCATGAGCTTCACCGGCGCAACCAGCGACGAGTACTGCTCACCTGTACGTACTGTTTCCGGCGGTATCAGCCTCACCTTTTAATTCCTTGAGTCAACGAATATGAAAAATATCATCAAATCAACCATCGTCCTCGCCGCAGCCGCAGTGCTCGCATCAGGATGTATCAAAGAGACTTTCCCTACCGGATCGACTCAGACCAAGGATCAGGTATCACAGCAGCCATCTGCCATCGACGGTATCCTCAATTCTGTCCCTGCAGCAATGGTAACCACTGACACCGCAGGCTACCTTTCAGGATCCAGCGGCGTGCACTGGGATTTCGGTATCGCAGCGATCCACATGATCACCGAGTTCATGCTCGAAGATGTTGCAACCCTCGGTGACAACCCTTATTACAACCGTTTCTATCCTTGGTGTCTCAACCAGGCACAGGATGATAGGTATATCTACTGTGCATATTTCTGGGATTGTTACTATCCATGGATCAAGTCATGCAACGACGTGATCTCACTCATCGATCCAGAGACTACCCTCGCACAGTCACAGAGCCAGCTCGGCCAGGCACTCACCTACAGAGCTGCATTCTACCTCGACCTCGCACGTCTCTTCATCCCTAAGGAGAACAAGTACATCGAGATTCCAGACGAGATCAAGGGCCTCACAGTTCCTATCGTAACCGAGAAGACCTCCGAGCAGGATGCCGGCAACAACCCACGTGCACCACGTGAGGAAATGTACGAGTTCATCCTCAACGACCTCGCTCTCGCAGAAAAGCTGCTCAAGGATAAGGGTGTAAACCCTAACATCCCTAACATCGGCGTTGTTTACGGCCTCATGGCACGTGCATACCTCGAAATGGGTGCAGAAGGCGATGCTGGCGCATATGACAATGCAATCAAGTATGCCGACCTCGCAATCAGCGCCAGTGGCAAGACCCCTCTCACCATGGACGAATGGCAGGATCCTGTTAACGGCTTCAACAAGGCAACCGCAAACAACTCATGGCTCTGGGGCGTAGGCTGTACTTCCGAGAACTTCAACAACATCTGCTGCTACGCCGCAATGATGAGCTGCGAAGGTCAGTGGGGTTATGCTCCGCTCTCACAGCTCGGCATCAACAAGGCAACCTATGAGAAGATCAATGATAACGACTTCCGCAAGACCTCTTGGCTTGACGAAAAGGCACAGCCACACGGACCTCTCGCAGGATCTGCAGCTGACGGCAATGTGTTCATCTACGGTAATGACGAGAACCCTGCTGCAAAGCCTCTTGAGTCCATGAAGTTCCGCCCTGCACAGGGCAACTGCACCAACTACACCGTCGGAAACGCTATGGACGCAGTCATGATGCGTATTGAGGAAATGTGGTTCATCAAGATGGAGGCACTCGCAAAGACCGGAAAGGTTGGCGACGCTGCAAACCTCCTCAAGGAATTCATGGATCTCCGTATCCTCGACAAGTCCTACACTACCGCACGTATCAGCGACGAACAGTCATTCATTGACGAAATGTTCTTCCAGAAGAGAGTTGAGTTCTGGGGTGAGGGTATCCTCATCTTCGACTACAAGCGTCTCGACAAGGGTATCACCCGCGGTTACGAAGGCACTAACCATCCTGCAGTCTGGACATTCAACTGCGAAGGCCGCTCTCCACAGTGGAACATCGTCATCACACGTGCCGAGCACCAGGCCAACAAGGGTATCGTAAACAACCCAGACCCTTCACAGTTCGTTCCTAACTGGACAGGTGCAGAATAATAGGAGGTTTAGAATATGAAGAAATTATACAATATCCTTGCGGCGTCAGTTGCAGCACTTGCTGCACTTACCGCCTGCACCCCTGAGGAGTATCAGCCTGGTTCCGTGCCTGATGGCGTCCAGGTCTACTTCTCAAATAACAACACTGCCGAGTTCGTCATCAGCGGCGATGTCACCAGCATTGACCTCGACGTGCTCCGCGTCGACGACTCTGCAGCCAACACATTCACCATCGAAGTAACCGACACCAACAATGTCTTCTTCGACAAGGACGTGAACGATGTACAGGTTTCTTTCGCAAAAGGCGAGAAGAAGACCAAACTCTCCATCCCTGTTGACATGAGCAAGCTCGAGGACGGCGCAACCTACGCCCTCAGTGCTGTTATCAAGGACGAAAATGCCACAACCCCTTACGGTCTTTCAAGCTTCTCGTTCAAGGTAACCATCCCTGAGCCATTCGTGCTCTTGGGAGAAGCTACACTGTTCGATGATTTGATCACATTCTACTACAACGTTCCTGTTGGTACAGAATGGCAGTGTGAGGTCTACACCAACACCAAGAAACCTGGTATTCTCTTTTTCAAGAATGCCTTCACTTCAATGTATCCACACAACGACCCTGGCGATTATGACGAAGCAGACAGATATTTCCAGGTAAACGTTGAAGATCCTACCAAGGTCTACATACCTATGCAGAAACTTGGATTGGATTGGGGTGACGGAGAACTTGCTGTAGCTTCAATGCTCTCACAGTACTTCACAGGTGCCAGTGACGCGTACGGAACACTTAAAGACGGCGTCATAACATTCCCTGTAAAAGGTATTCTCGGAGCCGCATATGGCGCGACTGTCGATGGATGGTACTATGCTAACAGCAAAGGCGAATTCGTCATTCACCTCCCAGGTGCAATCCTCACCGACTACTCCGTTTCTGCAGAATACGCAGGCATGTTCGTAACCGCAGCAGGTGAAGCTGCCCCTGTAATCGATTTCGAGGCTGGAGCAGACGTAGCATCCATCAACTATCTCGTGATTCCTCAGGCAGAGGATGTCAATGCGGCATTCGCAAAGATCCTCGCAGGTGATGACAGCGTTGAAACCCTTGAAGTTGCAGACGGCGCAGCAGAACTCAAGATCGACGGTATCGAGCCAGGACTCTACACCATCATCTACTGTCCAGTCGATGCAGAGGGCAACCTCCAGGCAGACGACGCAGACTACCTCGACTTCTACTTCCCTGGCGTAAACGCTGAGGTTCCGGAGTGCGAGGGCTCATGCAAGCTTCTCGACATCGACATGCTTGCAGATGAGGCAACTATGGCATCAAAGGGATGGACTAAATGCAACTCTGTCGCCTTCGCAATCTATGGAAAGGATGTCAAGACAGTCCAGTACTACCTCAACAAGAAAGCAGTCATCGAAGGAGCTGCCGCTGACGGACTCACCCCAGAGATAATCTGCGCTGAATACGGAAACGCACTTCCTGAACAGCATGTGGCTTCTATCAACGCAAATGGCTACTTCGCAAATGTATTCTCAGGACTCTCTGCAGAAACAGAATACATGCTGGTAGTAAACATGGAGAACACCTTCGGTTCCGCAGCAACATTCACTGCCACCTACACCACTAAGGCATTGCCATATGATGGAGAACTCGTAATCGGTGAATACAGTGATTTCACTCTCACCTACGCCGGCACTGAAAACCAGTACATTGTCAACAATATGATTCTTGAGGATGACTCCGAGTGGAAGGCCGTCTACAACTCCGCAGCCAACACCCTCACCCTCAGCGGTGTACAGGTGGGTCTGGAAAAATATGGTAACCTCTTCGGAACGGGCTTCGGCTACTGGGATGCAGAGAAGACTCTGTACTACGCCTACGATGTCTACAGCGCAGCAAACCTCACAAATGAAAATGCAGCCGGCAATGACGAGCTCGTATTCAATGTAGACCCAACCACCCATAAGGTTGCTTCCTACGCATGCCAGCTTGACATCGATATCTTCAAGGATGCTGACGATTCTTATGTTGGCACTTATGTAAGCAAGAAGATCGGCACCGCTGTTACCTTCGGGGCAGCAGCAACATCATCTGTCAAGAGCATCGGCATGAAGAAGTCACTCAAGACAATTGCTGCAAACGAGTATGTACGTCCTGCCAGATCACTCAAGGCAACTGCAAAGCCAGTTACCAAGAATGTAAAAGCTCACGCAAAGAGTGTAGAGAAGGCATTCTAATCTACCTTATATATAATAAAAAGGTCACCGCAAG
>JAKSJK010000058.1 GCA_024398095.1 Bacteroidales bacterium | reverse complement strand
CATACGCCGTGGAAGATCCGTAATATGCATATCAGCGACAGTCCGCGTTTCGGTTATCGTGGAATGCATCTGGACTGCTCTCGTCACTTTTTCTCTCTCGATGAGGTCTACCGTTATATAGATATAATGGTGGCTCACAAGATGAACCGTCTTCACTGGCATCTGACTGACGACCAGGGCTGGAGGATAGAGATCAAGAAATATCCTGAACTTGCCAAGGTGTCTTCTATGCGCGAGGGTACCATGATCGGACGCGATTTCAGCAGCAATGACGGCATCCCTTACGGCGGTTATTACACTCAGGATGAGCTTCGCCAAGTGGTGGACTATGCTGCTGCCAGGGGAGTGACCATAATCCCGGAAATAGACCTTCCAGGCCATATGCAGGCGGTTCTGGCTGCATATCCGGAGTTTGGCTGCACCGGTGGCCCATACAAGGTGTGGACTAAGTGGGGAGTGTCGGAGAATGTGCTGTGTGCCGGAAATGAAAAGATATACGGCTTCCTGGAGGACGTGTTCATGGAACTCATGGATATATTCCCAAGCGAGTACATCCATATAGGTGGCGATGAATGCCCGAAAGTGCGCTGGCAGGCTTGCCCGAAGTGCCAGAAGAAGATCAAGTCTCTCGGTTTGCAATCCGATGACCGTTTTTCCGCAGAGGATTATCTTCAGACCTATGTGATGAACCGCATCGAGACCTTCCTGAATGAGCATTGCCGCAAGATCATCGGATGGGACGAGATCCTCGAAGGTGATCTCTCTCAGAGCGCCACCATCATGTCATGGAGAGGTTCTCGCGGTGGAATACTTGCAGCACGCAGCGGACGCGACGCCATCATGACTCCGAACAGCCATTTCTACTTCGACTATCTGCAGTCGCGAGACTTGGATGGCGAGCCTGTCGGCATCGGCGGATATGTGCCGGTCGACAAGGTGTATGCCTACGAACCGCACGACCCGGATATGAGCGAAGAAGAGTTCTCACACATCCTCGGAGTGCAGGCGAATCTTTGGACAGAGTACATCTCGACAAACGAGCATCTGGAGTATATGCTTCTGCCGCGAATGTCTGCTCTCAGCGAGGTTCAGTGGTGTCAGCCGGAGCGCAAGGATTGGGAGCGTTTCCGCAAGGATATGAACTCCATGAGGAAGATTTACGACGCTCTCGGGCTCTCGTATGCAACCCATCTTTTCGATGGCCGACTGGATAAGGAGAGAGCTGCTCTGGGCGAGTATACGCACCTTGCACAAGGCAAACAGTATGAACTCCTTACGGTGCCTTATTCAAGCTATCGCTTCAACGCTCCCGCAGAACTTTTTGACGGCAAGCGGGGAGACATGGATTTCCATTCCGGACGCTGGATAGGCTTCTATCGCGAGCCTCTAGATGTCGTCATCGAGATGGGCGGCACGAAGTTCAGTTCCGTGATGATGGAGATCCTTTCCGACAAGAACAACTACATCTTTGCGCCGATTCTGTTCAAGGCTCTGGTGTCAGATGACGGCGAGAATTACAAGGAACTTGCAGTTGCGGAATATGTACCACAGGGACCGAACGACAAGGATGGGGTGCAGCAGTACACACTGGAATTTCCAAAGACCAAGGCCAGGTTCCTCAGGATTCAGTCCAACACTATTGAAACCTTGCCTGACTGGCATCCCGGGGCTGGTTCCCGAGCCTTCATCTTCATCGACGAAATCGTAGTCAGATAAAAAAAGTTGCGACCTTCCGGCCGCAACTTTTTGTTTAGATTATACTGTTAAGAAGTTCAAGCTTTCCGTCGTCGATCAGCTTGAGGATCAGCTCTCCGAAGAGGGTGTTCTGCCATGCGAACCACTCCCTGGTGAAGTGTGCAGGGTTGTCTACGTGGTAGGACTCATGCATGAAACCTGTACCTGCGTCGGTAGTCATCAGCTGCATGATGCAGTCGAGGATCTCCTGGTCGTCCTGTGAAGTGAAGGCGCGCATCATGATGCTCATAGGCCAGATGTAGTCGTAGCCGATGTGAGGACCGCCGATGCCTGCACCTGCAGGGCCTTCGAAACGGTATGGGTTGCCTGCGCTGAGGACGAAGTTGCGGGTGTTCTGGTATACGCGGTCGTTCAGGTCCACATCGCCCAGATAGCCCATTGCGAGGAGAGACGGTACGTTTGCGTCATCCATAAGATAATGGCTGCCGAAGCCGTCCACCTCGAAAGCGTAGATTTCGCCGAAATCAGGATGCTGCACCTTTGCATACTTCTGCAGCGCCTGCTCTACTTCAGAGGCGAGTGCGCGGCATTCAGCTGCCTTGTCTGCCTCGCCATTGACTGTCTCGAGGATCTCTGCTGCCTTGCGCAGTGAGGTCACAGCGAAGAAGTTGGATGGTACGAGGAAGTCGTAAATGGTGGCGTCGTCGGAAGGACGGAAGGCCGATGCGATGAGACCGCAAGCCTTTACAGGGTTACCCCAGCCGGAATTGCACTTCATGTCGTACTGGCGGTCGCAAGAGCGGGTGAACCAGTAGCTGCCGCGGCTCTCGAAGCGCTGCTGCTCTCGAAGGGTTGCAAGCACCTTGGTGATGGCCTCAAGCCAGGTCTCGTCGAATACGGATGCATCGCCTGTCTTCTTCCAGTAGCCGTAGGCCAGACGGATAGGGTAGCACTGAGAGTCAATTTCCCATTTGCGCTCGTGAAGCTCAGGCTTCATTTCTGTGTTGTCGCTCATCCACTGTGAACCGGTAGGAACCATGTTGAATGCATTTGCGAACGGATCGATGCACAGGCACTTGAACTGACGGCGGATGGTACCCTCGAGCATGGCCCTGATCTGCTCATCCTCGTTTGCGAAACGGATGTATGGCCATACCTGGGCGCCGCTGTCACGCAGCCACATCGCGTGGATGTCGCCGGTGTACACGAAGGTGTCAGGATGTCCCTCTCCGTCGTCCTCTGCAAAATGAACTGTAGTGTCGAGGGTGTTAGGGAAGCAGTTGCCGAACATCCACGCAAGGCGTGGGTTGGTCAGCATAGCCTGAACCTCGAGGATCTTGTTCTCGATGGTTGGAGTGGTGAAGAGGCGGTTCTCTTCTGCAGGACGCTGGCTGACGTACTCGGCAGGCTCCTCTGCGCAGTACCAGAGCTTAGGAGTGCTGCCCATCACGAAGCGGAGTTCGCCGCCTGCCATGATGTCCTGGTAGTCGATGTAGTTCTTGGTGTAAGGACGTCCGTTGAGGAAGATGCGCTGGATGTAGCGGTTTTCGTCGGAGTTACCCTCAGCCACGATATTGAAGCTCTTGCCTTCTGGCAATGCGATCTTAGCGCTCTTGAAGAGAGGGCTTCCGAAGTAGTACTTGCCGCCGGCAGGCTCAACCTGGTAGAAACCGAGGGTGGAGAGAATGTACCACGCACTCATCTGGCCTACGTCTTCGTTGCCGCTCAGGCCGTCAGGCTCGGTGGTATACATTTCCTTATATATACGTCTGAGCATGTCAGCAGCCTTCCAAGGCTGGCCGGCGAGGGTGTAGAAGTATACGATGTGATGGCTAGGCTCGTTGCCGTGGGCATACTGGCCGATGAGTCCGCTCATGTCCGGAACGTCGGTTTCAGAGCCTTCGCCCTCAGCGATGAAGAGGGAATCAAGCTTCTGGATGAGGGCTTCACGGCCGCTGAAATGACGGTCGACATTGGTCGGACGGTGGTGCTTGTAGTTCTTGAAGCAGCCGGCGAGTCCGTCGAAGTCATGAGGCGCCAGCCAGATGTACTGCCATGCGTTGCCCTCGGTGTAGACGTTGACCTCATATGGAGCCGCGAACGGATTGAAGCCAGGCTTGAAATTGCCCTTGCTGTCCTTTGCGCGGACGAATCCGGTCTCAGGGTCGAAAAGCTGCCTGTAGGAGTGGCTGCGGTCGAGGAATTTCCGGTAATCGGCCTCATGGCCCAGCTTGAGGGCCGCCTGGGCAAGTGCCCAGTCTGCGATGGCATATTCCATCTCGAAGCCCATGCAACCGTTCTGGTAGAGGTCGTAAGGGATGTAGCCGTATTTCATTCTGAAGTCCTGGCCGCGGTCAGGGGTGAGAGCGGTTGCAACCATGGCATTGTATGCCTTGGCCATGTCGAAGCCGTCGAAGCCCTTGAGAATTGCGTCGGCCACGACCGGGATGCCAGGATTGCCGACCATGCAATCGGTCTCGCAGCCCATCAGGTGCCATACCGGCAGGTCGCCCTGCTTGTCATAGATGTCGAGGAAGGTGTTGACGTAGTCGTTCACACGCTCCGGCTGCATTATGGTGTAGAGAGGATGTGCTGCACGGTAGGTGTCCCAGAGGGAGAAGGTGGTGTAGCGTGTTGGCTCGCCTTCGTCGCAGAAGAGGGATGGAGCGATCATGCTGTGGTACATCGCAGTGTAGAAGATTTTCTTCTGGTCAGCATCATCGGTGTCGATCGCGATCTTTGAGAGCTCTGCATTCCATGCTGCCTTTGCTGCCTGGCGGGTTGCCTCGAAATCCCATCCGGGGAGCTCTGCTTCGAGGTTGTGCTGTGCTCCTGCCTCGGAAACAGGAGAGAGTGCAACCTTCGCCATGAGCGTGCCTGCGCTCTTGAAGTCCAGTCTCCAGTGGCTCTCATTTACCTTTACCAGTTCGAATGGCTTGTCGAACTCGGCTGCGAACCAGAGTTTCTGGTTGTTTGCCCAGCCCTGTGAGAAGCGGTGGCCGATGATGTGGGTCTGGTCAACAGCCTGGATGTCGCCATCGGTAAGCCTGTCCCAGTTACCGCCGTTCTCAAGGTCGAATACGAGGGAAGCCTCGCCCTTGGTGAAGTCGTAGCGGTGGAAGCCTACGCGGGCGGTAGTAGTCATTTCGCAGTTTACCCCGCTCTTGAGCAGAGGTACGCTGTAATAGCCAGGCTCGCAGATTTCCTTCGCGCGGTCAGCCTTGTCGGCTATGCCTTCGCGGGAATAGTCTGCGACCTCTCCGCAAACAGGCAGTACTGTGAGGTCCAGGAGGTCACCGCAGCCGGTACCGCTGAGGTGGGTGTGGGAGAAACCGATAACGGTCGAGTCGCTGATGTGGTAGCCAGAGCACCAGTCCCAACCCTGTGAAACGCTGGTAGGACCGAGCTGTACGGCTCCGAACGGCACATTTGCGCCCATGAATACATGGCCGTGACCGCCGGTTCCGATGCTCGGGTCTACGAACTTTGTGAGGTCGTTTCCGGTGTTCGTGCATGATAGCAGTGCGCAAACACCTGCGACCAGGGTAAATACTTTGTTTTTCATTTGGTTATTGAGTTTGTTTGAACATACTGTTTCCTGTGCAAAGATATGTCTTTTGCCGTAGCTGTGAAAATATTTCGGAATAAATGTCTAAATTTGGCGTATTATATGTCAGAACTGATTACATATGATCTCCACCCGTCTGTGCTGGCCTTTACGGCCGGCAGGGACTGTGAACTGCCGTGCAAGGTCGTTCAGGCCCATCAGGTCCACGACGTGACTGTAGCCAGGGTGGACAGCCCAGATACCACCCGCGAGGAACTTGAAGGTTATGACGCACTGGTGAGCAATGTGCCTGGTGTCTGCCTCGGTGTACGCACCGCAGACTGTATACCGATTCTGCTGTATGATCCTGTTCATCATGCGGCAGCATCTGTCCACAGCGGATGGCGCGGTACTGTGATGCGCATAGTTAAGAAGGCTATCGTGCGTATGTCGATAGAATTCGGAACCGAGGCATCTGACCTTCTGGCCCTGATTGGTCCCGGGATCTGCCCTGATTGCTTCCAGGTGGGGGAGGAAGTCGCCGTCAAGTTCCGCAGCGCCGGATTCGATATGGATCGTATCTGGTCGTTCCGTGGCCCGAAGACCGAAGGCGACATCAGGGGAGGACATCATATCGATCTCTTCGAGGCCTGTCGCCTTACAATGCTGGACTGCGGTGTTCGCGAAGAAAATATCCAGCTGCATACACTCTGTACCTATGAAAGGACGGATCTCTTTTATTCCGCCCGCAAAGAGGGCAGTGCCTGCGGCAGAAACATCACTGCTATCAAACTATAGGTATGCAATATCTCGGTGAGACCATATCCCTTGGTGTAGCGCTGCTGTGGACTGTGACAGCCCTGGCCGCCGACGGTGCCAGCCGCAGGATAGGCTCCCTGAATGTGAATATCTTCAGGATGGTGCTGTCCCTTATTCTTCTCGGTGCCACATTGTGGGTTGTCACGGGAGCGCCATATCCTTTGTATGCTGATGCAAAAACATGGTTCTGGCTGTGTTTGAGCGGCTTCGTCGGATATGTCTTCGGCGACTTCTGCCTCTTCAACTGCTACCTTTCCATCGGTTCCCGCTTCGGTCAGCTGTTCATGACGATTGCGCCTCTGATGGCTGCAATTACCGGCTGGATGTTCTTGGGTGAGACGCTTTCATGGAAGGAAGGAATCGCAATGGTTGTGACTCTTTCAGGTATTGCCATGTCAATCCTCACCAGAAAGGACGGAAGCAAGAAGCTTTCGCTCAAATTGCCACTCAAGGGCATACTTTTAGGCATTGGAGCCGGTATCGGCCAGGGAGTCGGACTTGTCCTGAGCAAGGTAGGAATGATCCATTATACTGCATGCGTCCCGGCTGACGCTTCAGCCTCCTTCGACTCGATCCTGCCGTTTGCGTCAACCTTCATCAGGGCAGTCGTTGGCGCATTGGGATTCATAGCGATGGCAGCCTTCCAGAAGAATCTCGGCAGTATCAAGTCCGGACTGAAAGACCGCAAGGGCATGGGGCTTGTCTGCCTCACAACGCTCATGGGACCCTTCCTGGGTGTATCGCTGTCACTCATGGCAGTACGCTATGCCAATTCAGGCGTCGCTTCAACCCTGATGGCATTGGTTCCGGCCTTGATCATTCTTCCGCACTGTCTGATTTTCCATCAGAAGGTTACTTGGAAGGAGGTTATCGGCACCTTTGTCAGCCTGGCCGGAGTGGCGATATTCTTCTTGTAAAAACTTATAGAAAACCATATTATGAAAGTACTTATTCTCTCCTGCAATACAGGAGAAGGACACAATTCCAGCGCAAAGGCGCTCAAGAAAAGAATGGATGCAATGGGCATCCGGTGCGACATTGAAGATACCCTTGGACTCGTCAGCGACGTTGTGTCCAAGTCTGTATCAGACATTTATGTGTATTCTACCAAGAGTTCGCTATTCGAGCGCGCATACAAGATGGGAGCCTTGTTCAGCGACCTGAACCCATCATCGATAAAGTCTCCGGTATATGTCTCCAACAGGCTGTATGCAAAAAAACTGTATGACTTTATCGTGGAAGGCGGCTACGATGCGGTTGTCTGCGTGCACCTCTATCCTGCGGAGGCCCTGACCGCCCTGAAGAGAAGGGCGAAACTAGATGTGCCCGTGATTTTCGTGATGACGGATTATACCTGCATTCCATTCCTCCCGGAGACCGAACTGGACAAGTATGTGATAGCCCATGAGGACCTTATCGAGGAATATGTTGAAAAGGGCATTCCGCGCGAGAAGATCGTGCCTGTCGGAATACCGGTGGATGAAGACAGGTTTACCGACCGCAAGGACAAGGCTGTGGCCAGAAAGATGGCCTGCGACTCATTCGGATGGGAAGAAACTCCGGCAGAATCCAATTGGTACCTCATCATGAGCGGCTCCATGGGATTTGGCAATCTCGGCGGCCTCATCGACGAACTGCTCTCGAAGGTCGGCCCTCAGGACAGGATCATGTGTGTATGCGGACGCAATGAGCAGCTCCGTGAGAAACTCTCTGAAGGTTTCGCCGAGGCTCCTCAGTTCAAGGCAATCGGATATACTTCGGAGGTCCCTGTGCTTATGGATGCAAGCAATGTCCTCTTCACCAAACCTGGCGGAATCACCAGCACCGAGGCCATCATCAAGAATATACCTCTTATCCATACTGCCCCTATTCCGGGACTTGAGGATTATAATGCCCGTTTCTTCCACTACCACAACATGTCCTACAGTACGACAGACGTGGCCCAGCAGGCCGCAGTGGCTGTCAGACTCTGCAATGACGAAGTGTACCGTGAGCGTATGCTCTCGGCCCAGAGACGCAATGCAAATCCTCAGACCTGTGCCCGGATTACTGAAATTATTCTTAAATTAGCGGGTCTTAAGAATTGACTATGATACTCTTTACTTCAGACTACACGGAAGGTGCACATCCCCTGATTCTTGAAAAGCTTCAGGAGACCAATTTCGAGCAGACGACCGGATACGGTACCGACCCGCATTGCGAAAATGCCCGCAGATTGATCCGCGAGGCTTGCAGTGCCCCTGATGCCGATGTACACTTCCTGGTAGGCGGCACCCAGACAAATGCCACCGTAATCGCTTCCATCCTTCGCCCATACCAGGGCGTTCTCTGTGCCTCAACGGGCCATATCAACGCCCATGAAACCGGAGCCATAGAACACGGCGGCCACAAGTGCCTTGCTTTGCCGTCAGCAGACGGTAAGATCACTGCGGCCCAGATCAAGGAAGCGTTCGTGGAACATTGGGCTGACGAGAGCCACGAGCATGTGGTGCAGCCGGGTATGGTCTATATTTCCTTCCCGACTGAACTCGGAACCATCTACAAGAAGTCTGAACTGGAGGCCATAAGCGCTGTCTGCCATGAATGCGGACTGCCTCTTTTCCTCGACGGTGCGCGTCTGGGCTACGGATTGGTTGCAGCGGAGGAACTCTGGGGCAGCTGCGGCGAGAATGTCACAATGGCTGACCTGGCCCGTCTCTGCGATGTGTTCTATATAGGCGGTACCAAGCAGGGAGCTCTGTTCGGCGAGGCTGTAGTAATTAGCAACCCAGCCCTCAAGAAGGATTTCAGATACAATATCAAGCAGGGCGGCGGAATGCTCGCAAAGGGCCGGCTTCTCGGCATCCAGTACGAGACACTTTTCTCGAAGCCGGGTGAGGAAAGCCTCTATATTTCCATGTCCCGAAACGCCATCAGGCTCGGCGGAAAGCTCCGCGCTGCCTTCGCTGCCAAGGGATATCCGTTCAAGGTGGACAGCCCGACCAACCAGCTCTTCCCGATTATGGACGACTCCACTATCGTCAGACTGGCTGAAAATTTCGGCTTCGAATCCTGGGGACGCGTGGATGAGGGCCACACCGCTGTGCGCTTCTGCACCAGCTGGGCCACCCGCGAAGAAGCCGTGGATGAACTTATCAATGCATTATAACCAAACACACACATAATGAGACACTCTAGACTTTTTTTATCAATGCTGCTCATCGGAACGCTCCTTGCTGCACCTGTATCCTGCAAGAAGCCGCTGCCAGAGCCACCAGTAATTGAAGAACCCGATCCGGATCCGGACCCAGAACCGGAACCTGATCCTGATCCAACTCCTGATCCGGAGCCGGATCCGCTTCCTGCGACCCTGGATATGACCCAGGCAAAGTGGGAGATAAGCAGTGACCGTGCCAGTGCCGGAAGTGCAAGCTGGATCAACAACAATAAGTTCTATGCCCATGAAGGCAAGCTTGCCAACAAGGCATATTTCAGCACCAGTGCAGCCGAGGGCAACAAGGGGCCTGTGAGAATGCTGAACGGAAACTATGTCAGCGCTGCCAATTTCGCCCCTGGCGATGCCTTCGAGTTCACCCTGCCTGTCGCTGCGCTCGCAGCCGGCTCCACCGTGGACTTCATGGTCACCCTCTACACTCCGACTTCAGCTTCGCCTAAGTACTGGCTCTTCGAATATTTCGACGACGGCCAGTGGAAATATGTCGAGGAAGACACCAAGACAATAGGTGGCGAGCGTTACTCTTTCTATATCAAGTACTACAGCAGCGCCCTCTACACTACCTTCGTACAGAGTTTCACCACTACCAAGGATATCAAGGACGGCGAACTCAAGATGCGCTGCAAGGTTGTGGGCAACCAGAACAATGGCGGCGGTACCCTGAGCCCTAGCAACACTGCATATGTGGGCTTCGTGAACAGCTACTACCGTTCCTGCTACATCAATTCCTACCAGGGCATCCCTGTAAAGGATACCAAGAAGGTCCTTGTGCTCGGTAACTCATTTACCTATTACTACGGTGCTTCGTTCCTGCTCAAGGAAATCGCCCGCAGCCAGGGCCATGAAATCAGGATGCGCGCTTCCATCAAGGGCAGCCAGTATTTCCGCAACCACAGCTCGCTGGAGATCTCCCAGGATCTCGTGAAGGAAGGCGGCTACGACTATGCAATCCTCCAGGACCAGTCCGGACAGCATGCCCGCTACTATGCCGATCCAAAGACCAATGCTGCTGTCCTTACGGAGACCCAGACTCTCGTGAACCAGATCAAGTCGTTCAGTTCCAAAGTGCAGCCGGTCATCGAGAATACCTGGTCCTTCCTGGGCTCGGCAAACTATGAGGGATATGGCGACTTTGCAACCTTCGACAAGGCTCTCCAGGGCGGCGCAATCCTCGTATGCGCAGGATCAAATTCCTGGGAATCACCGGTCGGCGTAGCCTTCGAGAAGGCACGTGCTGCAGGCATCACCAACCTCTATCACACTGACAACAAGCACCCTAACCGCAACGGCGCATATCTGAAGGCCTGCGTCAACTATCTGCTTCTCTATGGGGAAAGGTTCGATGCAAATGCACCGGACTGCCTCGTGGATGCGACTACAGCCAAGAAGCTCCGTGACATCGCTGAGTCTGTCGTGTTCGATAATACCGACCAGTGGAAGCATCCGGATGCAAGCAAGGTGACCCCGGGCGAGGGACTTGAGCCTGTTACCGGCGGTGCTGAAATCGACCCGGATTCCATCGTATGGGGTGAGAACGGCATCAAGACTGCAGACCAGCTTATTTCATATGCAATGCTTGCCAATGCAGGTGGATATGACCTTTCAAGCTATCAGAATGAGGCTGGTGAGGTGGAGCTTCTGGCTGACATCGACCTCGCAGGCAAGACCTGGACCGCAATCGGTGTTGCTCCTGCTACTACTGCCTACAATAGCGCACCAGTGCCTCAGAACGCCTTCCAGGGCACCTTCAACGGAGGAGGCCATACAATCAAGAACCTCACCGTCAACATCCCTGACAACCAGACTACCTTTAATGGTTTCTTCGGTGCGACCAAGAATGCTGTAATCAAGGATCTCACTCTCGAAGGTGTGAAGTCGGACTTCACCAGCACCGGCATCAGTTCGAACAATGTGGTTCTCGGTTCTCTTGCAGCCTACTGCTACAATACCAAGATCAGCAATGTGAATGTGTCTGCTGCGTTTACCGGCAAGGCTACTTCTACCGCTACCCGCAATGTCTGCATCGGCGGTCTTGTGGGCCAGATAACTTCTGCCGGCTCTGACTACGCATCTTCTATCGAGAACTGCACATTCTCCGGTACCATGACCAATGACGTCGGCGCGAAGTACAGCAACAACAATACTGTCATGATTGGCGGTGTAGTCGGCGGCGTTCCGAATGTCAGCGGCAGCAAACTCGTGAAGATCAAGAACTGCACGAACAACGGAAAACTCGATGTCAAGACCCATAGGGCTGCCGGTATTGTTGCAAATGTTTTCTATGCGGATATCGATTCCTGCACGAACAAGGGGGACATCACAGCTTCCTTCTCTTCTTCCTGCCCGACTCTTTCCATTACCGGTACCCGTACAGGCGGCGTCATGGCCTACAGCAGCTTCACCAGCACCAGTACTTCCATCATCCAGAACTGCGAGAACCATGCGACCATCACCTCCATGCAGTCCGGCAGCTATGTCGGCGGCGTGATCGGCCTCATCCGCTGCTTCAATGTGAGCAACTGCCGCAACTACGGCAATGTGATCTGTGTGGATGCCACCCGCGGTCTCCTCGTGGGACAGATAACCAATGCAACCAATCCGTCAGTCTTCACCAACTGCTCGCTCAAAGGTTCCATCGGTTCATCTGAATCAAGCCTCACTGCTGCAACTGCGGAGAACTATCTCCAGCTCGGCGCCGGAATCGCATCTGATGCACCAACCCCTAGCTGGAATGCCGATAATATCCATTTCCTGCAGTAGTAAAACTTCTTAGCCTGAACTCATACGATGAAAAGATTGATTGGAATAGCGATGGGATTGTGCCTGATGCAGATGTCCTCGTCTGCGCAGACTGTTTCCCATCCGGCAATAGGATCGGCACTCGACAACTCCGCTATCAGGGTGGAATTCGTCGGACGCATTCATCGTATGAAGTCTTTGGGCGAGGTGGACAAGGACATAATCTCTCCGAAATCCGCCAATATCCACCCTTCGGGGGAGAAATACTATGTAAATTCGCTTGAAGGCGCCAGGACTGTGGTCTACGACATGGAGACCAATGCCAAGCTGAAGGTCATCCAACATCGTTTCGACGAACAGACTGACAGCCTCTGGGCGCCAGAGAGCGGGCTTTTCCCATTTCATCACAGCTACAAGGAACCGAATCATTTCGAGGGACGTCCGGTAGAGAGCACATTCACTCACGGCGGACGCTATCTCTGGGTGCCTTATTACAGGCGCAATTTCGACCTGAATGCCCAGGATCCGTCCGCACTCGCCGTGATAGACACAGAGTGCGACTCCATCGTCCGAATGTTCGAGACCGGTCCGCTGCCGAAGATGATAGCAGCGTCCGGCGATGGGAAATATGTGGCTGTAACGCATTGGGGGGACAATACTGTCGGTTTGCTGGACATTGCTTCGGAAGACCTCAATGAGTGGAAGTATGTGGCCTGCCTGGTAGTGGATCATCAGCTGAAACTGGACTACAGCCTCACTACGAAGGTCAACCGTGACGCCGGCAGCGGATATGCGCTCAGAGGCACCGTCTTCACCCCGGACAGCCGCTACCTGCTGGTGGGCTGCATGGGCGGCAGCGGAGGAATTGCCGTTTTCGACCTGGAGTCGATGGAATACAAGGGCAGGATGATGGGAGGCAAGCCTAACCTGCGCCATCTGGTGATAGACAATGGCTACATCTACGCCAGCATCAATGCCACAGGTTATGTCCAGCGGATCCCGCTCGGATACTTCCTGGACGCGATTGAGCACCTGACTCCCCAGACGCCTTACAAGCTGGACGGATGGAAGTCCTGCAAGGTCCCTGCGGGCGCCCGCACAATCGTTCTTTCGCCCGACGGACGCTATATTTTCGTTTCCTGCAACTTTGGCAGTGTACTTGCAGTGGTGGACGCGTCGAAGATGGAACTGGTCGGTACCGTGCCGGCCGATTCGTATCCGGTAGGACTGGATATATCCGAAGACGGCAAACTGTTGATAATGACATGCCAGGGCAGATCCACAGGTGGTGGCAATGCCGTGGATCTGTTTAAAGTAGATTACATATTATGATGAAAAGACTGATATTGACTGCAGTGCTGCTGTGCCCGGCTTTCTTTGCCATTGCGCAGGAAAAGACTGCGCCGGCATCCGTTGCTGAGACCGTTGAGGCTAATGACACTATCTCTGCCAGCAATCTGGCGGACCGTATAATCGAGGATGCCAAGAAGTTCCTCGGTACGCCTTATGTCTACGGCGCGTCCGGCCCGAAAGCCTTCGATTGCTCAGGCTTTACCAAATATATATACGCAAAGTACGGCTACAAGCTCGGACGTTCGGCAAAGGCCCAGTCCAAGGACGGAAGGGAAGTCAGCGGCAATCTTTCTGATCTGCAGAAGGGAGATATCGTAGTCTACGGCGGCCGCAAGTCGCCTCGTACTGTCGGTCATGTCGGACTTGTGATAGAGATGGCTCCGGATGGCAAGTCTTTCTCATTCATCCATGCGGAACGCCGTGGAATCATGATTTCGCAGTCGAACGAAAAGTACTATGTGCAGCGCTTCATGGGCATACGGCGCATACTTCCGGACTTCGTCGCGCCTATAGAGCATCCGCAGCTGGAAGAGGATATCGAGGAGAAGATTATCGAGAAAGTTCCTGAGATAGTCCAGCTGGACTCCACAGACAGACGTATAGTGGTATTCGGCAACGGAAGCTGGGTGTTTGTAGAGCCGGACGGCAAGATAAGCAAGCCAGCCGGAGATGAGAACCTCGTCCTGAGTGCCAACGGCGGCTGGAAGACCGTCAGAAATTCCCGTGTGACAGTGCCTAAGCTGGATGAGCCGGAAGTTGCAGCCTCCGCAGCTTCAAGCTCGTCTGCAAAGCCTTCTTCCGTTGCGCAATCTGACGGTGCGGCAGAATACTACACGATTAAATCGGGCGATACCTTGTCAGGCATAGCACGCAAGCACGGCACCACGGTCAAGTCCCTCTGCGCCCTGAACGGCATAAAGGAGACCACAGTCATAGTGGCTGGCAAGAAATTGAGAGTGAAATAGAAAAGGCCCGCGAACGGGCCTTTTTCGTTATATGCCTGCGCCGTCGTCGAAGAACTGTTCTGTGATCACGCGGCTCTGGAGAACCTTTGAATGGGCGGGAACGTCGTGGGTGAGCCACA
>JAKSJK010000057.1 GCA_024398095.1 Bacteroidales bacterium | reverse complement strand
CTCACAAAGAAATCCACCAGATCCCAGTCAATACCATCATAAGTGGATTCCGTGACCTTGTCACCGGAACCAACCTCTGAATTCAACACCGATACTTCAACTATACAATCTTCATCAGCGCCCATCTCCGGATTCGAATCCTCCTCTTTTCCAACGAATGGCTCAATCCCCTCAAGCATCTTGAGATAGACAGGATGCGCTTTAATGGAGTCGAGCGGCTCATCATCGTCGTGTGGGAAAAAGAGGGAAAAACGGACACCGATGAGTCCACATTCCTTCAACTGCGAGAAGACAATCTGGTCCCACATCGCATCAGACCACTCGACGGGCCCATTTACAACAATGGTCTCGGATAATTCATCCTCTGCAAATGCCTCACATCCACAAGCCAGACTGACACTTTCCACACTCAGCTCAGAACCATACGGAAGTTCAAAAAAGGAGCGAGGAAGTTTCTGGGCAGAAACCGTAAAGGAAATAAGCGAGGATACAACAATGAAAGCAGGCGCTTCATATTGAAAACAAATTAAAGAATCTGCGACATCTTTGGAAGCGGCTTTGCCTCGTTGGCAGGGTCGCCTGCGATACGGGATATGCACTTCACATTAGGATGATCAAACCACTTGTCGTTCACCTGATAGGTCGACATGCATCTCTGTCTTACCACGAAGTCGACAGTAGGATTTTCGAGGGTGACAGTGAATTCAACCTGCTTCTGGTCTGTGGTAAACTCGATATTGTAGGTGATGTTTTCAACAGGGGTGGCTGCGGTTATGGTTTTAGACTTGGTCTCGAACGCTGGCACAGGCTTGAATTCGGTTCCGTCCTTGTACTCGAGAGTCCAGTACTTTGCACCATAGGAACCAGGGTTGTAGGTATAGATGATATGCAGCTGAGTGCCCTCTGCGATCTCTGTGCCATACTGGGTCTCGAACTGCCAGTAGTCGCCAGGCATAGGGCCTGCCATGCAAGGCTGTCCGCCATTGGAAACATTGAGGATATACAGTCCGGCATTGTCCCCAGGCCAAGCGGTCTTATCCACCTGAACATAACTGATCTTGCCCTTGCCGGTCTCGTTTGCAGGATAGTAACCTCTCTCACCAGCTTCGTTGCTGTACCTGTAGACGCCGAGTGCGGTCTGTCCTGTCCAGGTCATGACGCAGCCATCAGACTGTGCACGGGCAGGAGTGAAGTACCATTTAGCCAATACATCTTCCTTAGCTTCGTCCTTATCCTCGTCTGCAGGCTTTTCGAAATAGGAGAGGTCTGCCACCGTATACGGATGTTCGCAAGCCTCGTGGGCAGCAGTCTGGCACACAAGGGCGGTAGTTTCGGAAATGGTGGATGGATGGTAGGAATTGCCGACCACACTCTTGCCCATGATCTTTTCGAACCAGAGACAGCCGACGGTGTAGCGGCCCACAGTGTTCATATGCCAGCCGTCACGGGTCATGTTGTCACCTTTATAGGAGCTTCTGGCGTTCTGCACAGCATCCATGGAATTCATGAAAAGCTTGAACTCCGGATGAGCCTTGAGAACGTCCTGGGTGGCAGTGCAGATCATGTCGTACATTACCTTCTGGTCAAAGCCGTAGTAGCTGAACTTGGTTCCGGTGTAGTCAGCCTTGGCAGCCCAAGGGGCATGGTAGACGAGCTTGGCGTTCGGGCACTTGGCCTGCACGACCTTGATCAGGTTTGTAAGATCGGGCTCCATCGAGTGTGTCACACCCTTGTAGGTAGTATTATAGAAACCATGATAACCGGCACCCTCCTGCACTGAGATAAAGGTCCAGTCCTCATCAGCGAGAGCTGTAGACATCTTCACGTTTGCAGTGGTGGTCTTGGTGCCATCCACTATCTTGCGGTAGCTGTAGGAAGCGGCGTCGGAAGCGGCATTGGCTGCATGCTTTTCGAGCGGACAGCCGCCGATGTAGAGGTCGCCGATGATTACCTTCTGGCCTGCTGCGGCAAAGAGAGGATAGAGTTCCTGCTCGACCGCATCTGCAGAGAAGCTGTTTCCGATTGCAAGTATCTTGACAACATCAGGAAGCGGATCAGGAGTTGGTTCCGGATCAGGATCAGGATCCGGAGTCGGATCGGGACCCGGTTCTGGAGTCACGATAGGATCGTCCGGAGTATCAGGAGTCACAGGAGTACAAGAACACAGTACCCCTACAAGAGCAAAAGCAGCAAAGATGGTTTTCAGCTTCATGATATGTGTTATTATTGCAATTTTAAATTCAGTTCTGAAGCCCACTTTCCGGGCACTATCACATGATGGTTGCCGAGGGACGATGTGAGGAAGTACGCAGAAAGGCCGAATTCCTTTCCTTCAGCGCCTCTGATCAGCACCTGTGTGCGGCAGAGATTATCCCAGTAGGAATTCGCCACCAGTTCCACCTCCTCGGCTATATATTCGTCCAGACCGGCCCCGATCTTGACAATCGTCGCAGGTCCGGTTGCGAACTCTCCATGCACAGCCACGCCGATACCGGACTCGAAATGAGTGTCATAGCAGTAATCCTTCACCAGGTTGAGAGGTACGGTGCAATGGGCAAACAGAGCTGTGCCATTTGAAATTCTGGACAGATTGACCTGGAAACCCGGTGTGCCGCAGATACGCTTGCAGACTTCCATCGTTATCATTGCCGGGACATCTCCCTCGCAAGTGGCCGTGATACCCTCAGAATTGAGGATTGCAAGAGCGAGGCAGCCTGTACTGCCGACCGCAGTCAGCAGGTCGAAACACCTGAGGCTGAGGCCATCAAGGGAGTATTTCCGTGCGATCCTCTTGAGAGCCCCATATATGCTGAGGCTGAGTTCCATATCCTTCTCCGTGATGGACTTACCATATTTTTGAGGTCCAAGAGAGTTCAATGCAAAACCGTCCGGAAGCGAATATTCATTCTTTGAAATCTCGGCCAGAAGCTCTTCCATAGGCACATCCACGAGTTCCAGGCCAAGCTTCGCCTTGGCGGCGGCATAGTCCACATCGCTGGAAATCAGCCAATCCGACGGCCTTCCCACCACACCGAGCTTCACGCCTTCCAGAACACGGCCGACGCCAAGATGCTTCAGGCATTTTACAGGCTCCATGGCGGACTCTCTTTTTAACTGGGCAGCGATTGAAGCCGCGTCACCGTGGATAATACGGCCATGTGCACCGTGCTGGCGGAGGAAAGAAACTATTTCCATCGATGCCGCAAGCGAGTTGCTCTGCCCGCTGGTGAGCAGCCTGACATTCTTGACCGACGGATTCCATACCTTCCGGAAACTGCCTTCTGTGCCGCCTGTACGCACATATACCAGGTCATCATCAGCTTCGCCGAAGTGAGAAAAATCCTCGTCACAATGTTCAAAAGCACATCCGAGGACAGCCTCAAGATTCCTGATGAAGCTCTCCTCTCGCGCAGGCGCGATGCACTCGGCATGAAGATTTGAAGTCAGAGAAAACAGTTTCATAACCACGAATTTAACACTTTATTCGCAGTTTGTCAAATCGAAGGTCATGACCAGAGCGTCATGGTCAGATAGCGAGCCAGTCTTCACACGCCTGACAGTACGCGGCTGCACTGCATCATTGCAAAGGATATGGTCAATGCGGTATGGGAGAGGGTGGCGGATAGTAGCCCCATACCCGAAGCCGCGGCGCCACCAGGTATCACGCAATCCATTCTGTCTGAATGCCTTAAGAGCGGCAGAGCCATAGATGTCGTTCATATCCCCCAGTACAATCGTCGGAATGTCAGCGGTCTGTCCGCAGAGGCAGGAAGCCTGTTCGCCGCGCTGGCGGGATGCCGCCGGGATATTGCTGATATAGGAAAACAGCCCCTTCCAAGTGTGGATGCTGTCCAGCTGGAAGGTCTGGAAAGTCTCGGCCTTCCTGTTGTTGGTCGCAAGATGGCAGAAGCAAAGATCCAGCGAGTCACCGTCCACGGCGACCCTGCATATGTAGGTTTCATCACGGAAATCCGGACGGCGGCGAATCTCCCGTACCGGAGAGATCGGGTACTTGCTGTAGTAGCCCATCTCGTTCCAGTTCCAGTCACAATGATAGCCGGCCGAGCGAAGTTTCGCATGCAGGTTCCAGGACCGGCTATAGATATGTTCCGAAAGACAGATGAGATCCGGATCCTCTGCCAGGATGAATGCCGCTGTAGAGTCTGCATTGAAGTCAGGGGAACCGCTGTGCACATTGAGTGTCAGGACCTTATATTTTCCTTCCTTCCCATGCCGGGGATGGAGCGCAAAGACATGGAAAGAACTGTTCAGGACCAGGGCAGAGACAGCAAGAAACAGGGCTGTCCACTTTCTGCGGCATACCAGAAGCACGGCAGCCGCAAGCAGCATGGCAAGCAGCAGATATGGAACCGCCAGGATCAGCATCTGCTACTCTATCGGAGAAAGCGCACCGGTAACGGAATCCATCATGTAACCGCGAACCACAACGTCCTTAGGGACAAGGGGATGATTCGAGATCAGATCCACAGTTTCCAAAATAGCGGAAGGAGTGTCGTCGAAACCGTGCAGCCAGGCATCCAGGTCGATGCCGCAATGGCGCATGAGGCTGATGTGCTCCTCATCCACTCCCCTCTCTTTCATCAGATGCAGCATCTCCTGCGCATCCATGCCCTGCACACCGCAGCCGGTATGCCCGATGACCATGATTTCGTTCACACCTAGTTCATATATTGCAACCAGCAGGCTTCGGATGGTGCTGTCGAACGGATTGGTGACCACGGCACCGGCATTCTTGATCATCTTCACATCGCCGTTCTTCAGGCCGAGCGCTGCCGGAAGCAAGGTCACCAGACGAGTGTCCATGCATGTCAGGATCGCTATCTTCTTGTCCGGATACTTGCTGGTTTCGTACCTTGCATATTCGCCCGACTCGACGAACCTGCGGTTATATTCCAGAATCTGATCTATCATGTATGCGATTGTCTGTCAAGCAATTACTTTGAAGGGACATAATCACCTGAATTCTCGGAATTGGCGGTGTAGACAATCTTGCCACTCTCATCCGGGTAGATTCTGTACTCCCCAGCCAGGCGGTCTTCCTTGGACGCTGCGCAATAAACGCCGATATGGCCGTCGTTGGATTTAAAGTCAAGATGAACGGAGATTGCATCAACACCGGAAGGAGTGGCACCTGAAACCACATCTCCCTTTTTGTAATCATAGTTCTTTGAGCCTCCATTATACATATTATCCCGATACCGGTAATTGACTGTCAGGACACACTCCTTGAATTCAGCACCGATAATGCCGGCATGATGGTCAAAAAGTTCGTCAGTGACAGAGACTTCGTAAGATATGGGCTCCGAGATTGTTTCTTTTTTGCATGAAACCAGTGCGGCAAGCGCCACAACAAACATGAGAACATATTTTTTCATATAATGATGTATTTATAATTCTGAATTCAAATCTACAAATCTTCCTAAAATATTCCAAGTCTGGGACGCAATCAATAGAATCTGCACGCTTCTTGCTTATTATTGGAGAAAACCCTTTAACTTTGTTACCATGAACGCAAAGAGATTACTCGGCATCGCGGCGGCAATGATAATTGCATCGTTCGCGGCAAACGCACAGAATTATAATTCATACAGCACTGGCGGCAATGTCTATCTGCTGCCTGGATATATGTGCCATCATGGCGGAAACTTCTATGTAGATGGGATCAGAGTTCCCGAGCAGGAACTCATCCACTACTTTGGAGACTACAACTACAGGGAGACCTATGAGGGCGCGAGGAAACAGCGAAAGGCCGGCAACGTACTGATCAGTGTAGGCGTACCCGTTACCGTACTGGGTTTCGTAGCTGCGCTTGGAGGTGCAGCTGAAGGTAATGATGCCCTCTACTCACTCGGAATCGTTGGCGCTGTCGCAGGTGCGGCCTGCGTCGATGTCGGCATTCCACTCCTGGCGGTAGGAAACGGCAGGATGAATTGGCTGGCAGAAGATTACAACCGCTATGCCCGCCAGTATCTTGGCTACCGCAAACCGACTCTCAACCTGACCGGCTCACGCCACGGCGCAGGCCTCGGACTTGCATTGAGGTTCTAATTGGATTTTTTTGAGGAATCCATTCTTTTTGCCGGCGGGATGGTCCAGGCGTTGTTAGCTTCCCCATCCCCCAGGTGATATACGATCACAGGCATGCCCATCACGACATGATGGAACAGGGTATCCGCTGACGCCAGCGGCAGGTTGAGACATCCGTGGGAGCCGTTCTTCTTGAAGATGTCCCCGCCGAATTTCTTGCGCCACTTGGCGTCGTGCATGCCCACTCCTGAGTTGAAGGCCATCCAGAAGTCCACCGGGGTTTCATAGTCCGCACCGCGGAGAATCGCCTTTTCCTTTATATAAAAGACGCTGAAGGCGCCCGGAGGGGTGCAGGTGGCCGGTTTCGGTTTGCCTGAGACCAGGTCCGATTCAAACACGATATTTCCATCCTTGTGCAGATAGAGATGCTGGGTGGTCAGGTTCGCCTCGACATAGAAATCGCCAAAGTCAGCGTCATCGCCCGTGAGCGGAAAATACTGATATACAGGCTCTCGTACTGTGTCGACGCGTTCCTGTACGTTCTTCATCAGCTCATTTACCTCGTGGTTCTGATAGACCTTCCATCCATAGGTGCCGCCGTTGATCCTGACAGTATCGCCGCTGTGAGTGACGAAGTCCCAGCTTCTCGGAGCCGAGTTGAAAGTCTGGCAGACCACCTCACGGACATAGGCGGTAGCGGCCTTGCGGTCGTAACTGTAGCGCCCCTTGCGGTCCTTGAGCAGCCAGGTATGTATCACATCGCCATCAAGCAGGAGTTCGGTCGAATCACGCTTGTAGAGTATGCGTGCGGCAGTAAGGTCGCGCAGCTTCTTAAGTTCCAGATTCAGCAGGGAGTCGTCAGGCGGCACCTCTGCAGGAGCATAGACACCCGCTGCCTCCAGATCCACACTTCCCAGCATCAGGTCTGCGGCCTCGACAAGCAGACTGGCCGTCTTCAGCGAATCCAGGATGGTGCCCAGTTTGCCGCGCTGTATCATATAGCCCTGTCCGGGGATGTAGTCCGTGATGAAAGACGGCTCCTCCGGGTACTGTCCTTCCATCTCGAGACATTTCAATGCAGAAATGGCGTCCGCCAGCATGGTGGAGTCGTAAACGGTGGAGACATGGAAATCAAGGGTATCCCTAAACGCCAGGTGAAGTCCCCAGCGGCGCGGATCCTGAGCCTTCACAAGAAGTTCGAAACTATCGTCGAAAACAGGCTTCAGCCCCATCTGGGCGGCAGTAATGGACTCGGTTCCAGTGTGGGTAAGCACATCCAGCACATGGTTCTCGACAGGTTTTGAAAGAATCGCCTTCAGTTCCTGCGGGGTCATACCGCCAGCATCGATGCCATTGATAACCGTGTTTGGGAAATATACTTCGGTGTACTTCCCGGACTCGTTCATGTAAGCATGGTGGCCCAGCCATCCAAGGGCGGCCAGTCCAGCCATGACGGCAACTATTATGGATATGACCTTCAGGGCCTTCATTTATCTAAGTACAAAGGTTTTGCTGACTTTCTTCGAGTCGCCGGCATAGAAGTCCACGGTGACGCCCTTGTCGGAAACATTCAGTTTGTAGGAACCGGCACAGTAGGTCGACGAATAGGAACGTATTCCGTCACGGAACTCGTCGAACGCCTCCTTCTTATAAGTCATGTCGCTCTTGACGCCATACTGTTCCGCACCTTCCAGGTCGGGTTTGTAGTGGCCGATTTCTTCCTTTGCCCACACGCTGCTCATAGTCATCTGGGTGATATGTCCACCCATGCCGTACCAGTCCATGAACTCGGTAGAATGGGTATGTCCGCAGAGCACGATCGCGTCCCTCTTTGCGAAAAGACCGAGCATGCGGTTGCGGGCAGTCTTGTCCTTGTCGCGGCCGTGATAGTACCAATTGTAGTACTTCTTGCTGTTGTATGGGAAGAAAGGCGCATGGCAGAGCACGAAAGTATAGCGCGCGCCCTCGGTCTCCTTCAGCAGACGCTCGACTTCGACGTCGTTTGGCTTGCAGAAGTCCACGACGATATAGGCATCCTTATCAATGCGGAAGGCGAAGTTAGTGCTGTCCACTTCCTGTCCGAGCTCGGCGGCCATGCGGCCAGGCATATATTCCCTGTAGGCCTGGTAGCCATACGAATCGTCTGCTGCGGCACGCAGGTCGTGGTTGCCGATCACAGTCACGAAAGGCAGGGAGCCGAGCATGCCCTTGATCTTGGTCATGACATCACCGAGGAAGCGCTGGTGGCTCTCGATGTTGCCGGTGTCGCCCTGAATGAGATCGCCCACCTGGAAAAACATCCTGGTGTTCTTGTCGGCCAAAGCAGCCGCACGCTTTACAAGCCTTGGGCAGCGATCCTCCCACATCTCGCAGTTGCGGACCCATTCCTTCCTGTGATTGGCTTCACGGGTCGGACTTGGATCGTAATAACCGCTGTGGTAGAGTTCTTCCGGTGCTGTATCAAAGTGGGTGTCGCCGAGGATGACGACCGAATAGGCATCTTTCCTGGAGCATGCCTCAGCCTGGGTAAGGCGGTCACCGAGAGTGAGCCCAGCCAGTCCCAGGGCCGAAAATCTGAAGAATTCCCTTCTGTCCATTTAGTTCCGGGTTAAAAGTTCCACAGGCATCGCAACGTGGAGGTCAGTGCCCTTGATTCCAGGCATGCTGGCGTTCCAGGTTGTGAATTTCTCAGTCATGAGCTCTGCCAGATGAGCGGTCATCTCCGGATTCTGCGCAGACAGGTCGTTACGCTCACTGATATCCTCCTTGAGGTTGTAAAGTTCGAGTTTCTGCTCCCTCATGCGGTAGACAAGCTTCCAGTCTCCCTCGCGGATCGAACTGAGATAGTCGATGTCGACGAGATCGTAAGGCTTCCACTGATGAGGGTAATGCATAAGTATAGGGCGGAGTGGATCAAGTCCGGAAACGCTCTCCGGAATCACGAACCCATTAGCATCCTTCTGAGAGGCAAAGCTCTGTTTCTCAGCCAGTTCCGCACCCTTGGTGACGAGTTTCACAAGGCTTTCGCCATCCACATCCTGTACGGTCTCATAGTTCTTCACACCAGCCATCTCAAGAATGGTCGGGAAGAGGTCCTCGATGACTACAGGGGTGTTCACACGGACATTCTCAGGAGTCTTGCCCGGCCAGCGGATGATGAGCGGAACCCTGATGCCGCCCTCGTAGCAGGAGCCCTTACCCTCGCGCAGAGGAGTGTTCTGGGTGTGAGGGATACCGCCCTTTGCGGTGTTCTCGCTGTTGCCACCGTTATCGGTCATGAAGATAATGATTGTATTCTTTTCTATACCCTTTTCCTTGATGAAGGCCAGCACATCGCCAAGGCTCTTATCCACGCCCTCGACCATGGATGCATAGCGGGCCTGTCCCTCGTCCATGCCTGCGTCGAGGTACTTCTGGATGAAGCGGCTGTCGCGCTGGATAGGGGTATGGGTGGCGTAATGAGCCAGATAGAGGAAGAAAGGAGTCTTGTGCCGGATCGGGTAATCCAGGGTCTTGAGAGCCTCACGGGTGAGAGCCTCGGTCAGATGAAGACCGCTGCCGTAATATTCGGTCATGTTCTGCACGGCCAGGTAGTTCCAGAGCTCCGGAGTGTTGCCGTAATAATCGTCACTCTGGTAGCTGCGTGGCATGCCGGCCACATTTCCGGACACATTCACCGTGAAGCCCATATTGAGCGGACTGGCACCCGGAGTGCCTGCACTTGCCCAGTGCGCCTTGCCGACGTGTATGGTGAAGTAGCCGTTGTCCTTGAGAATCTTAGGGAACGGAGTCGCCACCTGCGTGTGCTCATATCCTTCCACGGGGCTCAAACCGTTTATATTCCATTCCGGCCTGGTCAGCTGGCCGCCGGTCTCGACGGTCGCACCCGGGTTCATCATGGCTACAGCACCGCCGGTTGCGTCAGAAGGCGTATCCTTCATGGTCGCAGTCCAGTTGGTGATGTGGGTATGTACTGAGTTCATGCCACTCATGAGACTGGTTCTGGTAGGAGTAGACACAGGACAGGCGTAAGCGTTTGTCATGATCACGCCAGCCTCGCTGAGTGCCTTCATGTTCGGGGTTTCGTAGCGTTCGTTGAACGGATACACTTCGTCTCCATATGCCACCTGGCTATCCACCCAGCCCATATCATCCACCATAAAGAAGATGATGTTAGGTTGCTGTTTGGTGCCACATGCTGTGAGTGCCAGGGCTGCAGGTGCAAGACCTGCCAGTCGGATAATTTTTGGGTTTTTCATTATTTTCGGTTTTTATCTTTCGGTACAGTAATTCCTGCAGAGGCTGCCACGGTGTCAGCTACGCCTATGCGCAGCAATTTAAGCGAGCCCTTGTCAAACGGGTGCACACGATTGGTGAGCAATATTATCGCGATCCTGTCTTCCAGGTCCATCACCATCGAGGTGCCTGTGTAGCCGGTGTGGCAGACAGTCTTGGAGTCGTTCAGGATGGTGCCCTTGCAGCTGGAATAGGAACTGAACACATCCCATCCCAATGCTGTCCCTACCCTGGCGGCATTTTCCCTCGGGATAGTCACCATCAGCCTGACAGTCTCAGGCTTCAGGATGCGGCGGCCCATTATCTCTCCGCCGTTCATCATTGCCGCAGCCAACAGGGCCAGGTCCTCAGCGGTGGAGAACACGCCGGCATTTCCGGAGTTGCCAGCATTGCATATGCGTGCGAGCGGATCGTGTACGGCGCAATACAGGGCAAGGCTGTCGTCCGGCTGCACTTCCGTAGGTACGGCATATGGCCTGAGGTCCCAGCGGCGGAACTCCTCCAGCGGAAAGTAGGTAGTGCTGCGCATGCCCAGCGGCTTGAAGAGGTTCTCCTCCGCATAGTCGCAGAGCCGCATCCCGGTCACCTTCTGGAGTATGTGCTGGAGAGTGATGAAGTTCAGGCAGCTGTAGCGGTGCTTGGTCCTGGGCTGGAATCCCCTGTCGGACTCGTGGGCTATGCACCACATCAGGCTGTCGGGCTGATAGCGTCCGAAACGCTCTTCCTGGGTCGTCGCAGAAGTATAGGCCGCAAGTCCGGAACTGTGCGTAAGCAGATCCTGGATGGTAATGTCCTGTTTTCTGGACTTGCGCTTTTTATCCACCCAAGGCTGGAAGTCATCAATATAGTCAGACACCTTGTCACTGAGCTTGATACGGCCGTTCTCGATGAGCTGCATTACGCATGTGGCAGTACCGACCGGCTTGCTGAGCGAAGCCAGGTCGAACACGGCATCGGTGGTCATCGGAATCATGAACGGAGTAACCATCCTGTTCCCGTAGGCTTTGAGATAGGCGATTCTGTCGTTCTTTACAACGCAAAGTACGGCTCCGGGGATTGTTCCCGCGACTATGGTGCTGTCGATGAGGCCGTCTACCTTCGTAAGCACAGACGGATCGAATCCCAGGCTGTCGGGGTCACCCATTGCCAGCCCGGGCATAGGATCCTCAAAGGGCTCGCAAAAGGGCACAGTCACATACTGCTGCCTGACGCCGGGCTGGGCAGACAGCTGGACCGTAACCAGCATTGACAGGATTGCAATCCAAACTTTCCTCATGGGTTCGCGTGTGTACGTGTGGGGTAAAATCTTGCGAATATACACATTTTTGCGTAGATTTGTAAATACGGCACATGGAGCCGATTAACCGCATGAATACACGCAAGATAGCACTGCTGGCCATCATTCTGGCCATTTCTGCCTGCACCGGCACACCTGACGACAACAACTGTTCTGCAGTTCTGACCCGCGACGGCGTCCCTGTGAGCCGTTCATACGGCGGCATACACAATCCATATCCGGACGCAGTCCCTGCAATGCCTTCTGCGCCAAAAGGTTACAAACTCTGCTACCTGTCGCACTACGGGCGTCACGGTTCGAGATATATCCACAAGGAAGAGCAGTACAATATCATCCGCGACGTTCTGCTTGCAGGCCACAACGGAGGCTGGCTGACAGAAGAAGGAGAAAGCGTATATGAACGTTTCTTCAAAGTATATCCGGAGTTGGCCGGCCGCTCGGGCGAACTGACCGCAGTGGGCCAGAAGCAGCATGCGGCAATCGCGTCAAGGATGGTTGAGAACTTCCCTTCCCTTTTCCGGAAAGGATCGAAAGTGATCGTCCGCACCACCAATCTGGAGCGCACCATGCTTTCTATGAATGCCGCCCTCAACCAGATCTGCCAGATGAAGCAAGGCATTGATTTCGAAATAGATGGATCCTCTACGGAGATGAACTACCTGAATCCCCAGAGTTCCAGCAATCCTCTCTACAGCGAGAGTGATATGCTCTGGAGAAGCGACAGGGCGCCATGGGCACAGCCGCTGAAGGAGTACGCCATGTCCAGGATTGACTGCAGGGATTTCGCATCACGGCTTTTCACCGATGTGGACAAGGCTGCCGGATGCGTGGACCTATTCAATCTGGAAAAACAGATTTTCTATTTTTCAATACACCTGATGGGTTGTCCCGTGGAGCAGGTCGGATTTTTCGATCTGTTCAACGAAAGCGAACTGAAGGAGCTCGGAAGAATCGAGCCGGCTGAATTCTATTATATGAAGGGTTCATACCCGTCCGAACTTGCCCGGGGAGACGAGTCCGGGGAGTCGCTGCTGACCGATTTCATCGAAAAGACGGAAGCCGACCTGACTGAGGGCGTTTCAGCCCGTCTGCGTTTCGGACACGACGGCTGCATGGCTTCGCTGTGGACCCTGATGCAGATTCCCGGGTGGTACGAGATCGCGTCCGAAATGGAAGATGTATGGAATGTTTGGAACACTGAGGAGCTGCCGATGGCCGCCAACATTCAGATGGTCTTCTACCGTCCTAAGAAGGGTGGCGAAGCGATTTTCCGTTACATGGTCAACGAAAAAGCGTGGGCTCTCCCGCTTCCGGAAGTCTTCCCTTCCGCAGCATCGGAGTCTGACAGATACCTTTACCGCTGGAGCGATTTCTCAGCGAAATACCGTCCTATCGCCGCAGCAGCCCACGAAATCATGGCCGGCACCACATTTCCACCAGTCAGCTATTGAATCGACAGGCTGTCGTCCACCGCATACCACACCCTGGAAGCGGTGCGTGTGTAGATAAAAGCTAGTAGAGCACCAGGTCAGGATTTCGGCACTTGCCGCCCACACCGGTGAGGGCGGAAATGGCATCGAGATCCTCGTCGGAAATCGCGAAATCGAAAGAATGGGCATTCTCCTCGATACGCGCCGGAGTAACTGACTTGCTAAGAGGAATCACGCCGCTGGCAGCCACCCAATTGAGCACCAGCTGGGAAACGCTCACGCCATATTTCTCAGCCATGGAAATCAGAGCCTCACACTTCAGTGCATCGCCGTTAGCCAGCGGACTCCAGGCCTCAACCAGAATCTCGCGCTCCTTGCAGAAATCCACGCACTCAGGCTGCATCCAGCCAGGATGGAATTCTATCTGGTTCACAGCCGGCATGATCTCCACCTTCTCCAGAAGAGGCTCGAGGTGACGCGGCATGAAGTTGGACACGCCGATGGAACGCACCTTCCCCTCCTTCACGTACTTCTCCATAGCCCTCCAGGTCTCCAGATTCAGTTCCTTCCAGCACTCGTACTGGGTCGGAACTGCAGGCCAATGGATCAGAAGCAGGTCGATATACTCCAGATTCAACTCAAGCAGGGAATTCTCGATGCTGCGGCAGGCACGGCCGAAACCACGCTCGCTGTTCCATATCTTGGTAGTCACAAAGATATCCTCGCGCTTGAGTCCACAGGTCTCCATAGCCCTGCGTACACCCTCACCCACTTCCTTCTCATTGTGGTAGAAAGCAGCGGTGTCAATGTGGCGGAAACCGCACTCGATGGCCTTCTGCACTGCTGCGGCTGTCTTCTCAGGCTCGCTCTGCCAGGTTCCGAAACCAACGGCAGGAATAGCGCAGCCGTTATTCAATTCATAGTAAGTCTTAAGCATATCTCTATTCAAAAAGGCTCTTCAGCCCATTAAAGGTGGCATTATCAAAATCGGATACGGTGCATATCCGCCGCAAAGATACAACATTCTTCAAACCAGCCGCCATCGCCTCTTCCATATATTTGAAAGAACGTGAAATCTGGCCGCCGAACAGGAGGCACTCGATGCCATACTCCTCCAGTATCGGAGCTATGGCAGAAGATATCACTCCCGCCACCTCCTCGAAAGTCTGCAACGCTGCCGGATCGCCCTCAGACGCCATCATTCCAATCTCCTTGACGGTCTCTGCGCTCCTGCCGGCAATCCTCTCATAAGTCGAGAGGAAACCCCTCTTGGAAGCAAAATCCTCCAGCACCCCATCCCGGAACGGTCTGTTAAAGATGCTCACCAGCGGAGAACCGTACTGATTGGTCAGTATCTTGCCGTCAACATACATGGAAAAGCCCAATCCGGTACCCAGGGTAACCATCGCAACCCTCTGGAAACCACGTCCGTTACCGTAGGTGACCTCGCCGTTCAGCATGCCGTTCACATCGTGTGTATAGCGCACCTCCACATCCTCCGGAATACCAGCCACCTGTCGGAAATTCTCCCCATACACGGCCGCAAACTTATGTTTCATCAGAAACGTCCCGCCCGCGTAATCGAACGGCCCGGGCATGGCCACTGCAATCCCCGCGATGGCAGTGGCCAGGAATGGGCCAACGGCCTCTGCGAAGGATGCACAGATCGCTTCG
>JAKSJK010000056.1 GCA_024398095.1 Bacteroidales bacterium | reverse complement strand
CACCGCACCCCGGCAGTGGCCTCGCTTCGCGAAGCATAGGGATATGCTCCGCTCGACCATCTGCCGGGGTGCGGTGTTTATTTCCTGCCTGGATGTCTGTTCACAATCCCATTGTAAAATGAAAATCACCTGCCATAAGGATGTGCCATATAGCGCACATACCGTACAATGAGATGGAAGGTGCGCCGAAATCGGGAGACCTTCCATCTCAAACCGCCTCACACTGCCGCCAAACGTAGATTACGGTGCCAGGTAAATTTCATTTTTAGTCTCCAACGGCAACATCACTTTCGATCCGCTGCGAAGCTTTGAAATTAAGTACAATCTGCTTAACTTAGCATCGGAAATTACAGGGCACAGCAGGAAGGCGGCTCCAAGAAAGATAGCTCGGGTGAGTACCTTCATATCAATTGGGGCTGGAAGGGAAGTCAAGACGGGTATTATGCTAAAGGTTGTTTTAACGAATCTGCAAGGCAGTCTATTGAGGACGGGTTAGATCCTGGCGATGCCGATGAGGATCCTTCAAATTTCAGCACATCTCATTACTATGTATACTATGAGCTCTAAACATATCTTTGCTCTTTTAGCTGCCGCTATAGTTGTATTCTCTGGTTGTTATACAAAGTTTGCCCACTACGACTTCCAAAATAGCCATTTAGTTTTCGGAGCTGATGGCGGAAGAATGTTGTATGACATAGGCTATGCTCTTGATGTTGAATTTGTTGATATAGATGGAGAAATAATTTCTTCTGGGAATGTAGAATCTCAATCAATGGATACTCTTTCAGTAGAAACATACAATTGGTTACAATTTGCTTGGAAAAGACATTACCCGAACTTAGGACCATACCATTTTATTGTTCAGCCCAATCTGTCAACAGAGTCACGTAGTGCGGTAATTCATATGACGGTGTCGTGTCATCAATTCGGGGAGATTTACATTACTCAGGAAGGCTGTTCATCTTCAGATGTTTTATCAGAAGAATTGAGGTAGGGCGGCTTTTGCCGTGTCAATGTTTTCTGCATATAAAATACATGCTCTGTTCTATTTGACGGGCGCGCCGTCGTCAACTGTCGGTGCCGCAGCCCACAACACGGCAACCGTAATCTACTGCCTTTGTCAGAATTTAAACGGATAATCTTATAACTCTCTGTCTGGCAGAGGATTACTTCCCTTAAAATGGGCGTTTTTCGAAAAATTATACCATGTCAAGGCGTTATAATGTGCCACTCATGGCTTTCAGTTGCCGATTTTTGAACTTAACCGTGTAGAAATTCCTTACACGGATAATGTGTCATAGTTTTGCCGGAAAACAAAATCATTATGACACGAAAAAGTTCAATAGAAGGAAAAGGAGTATTCGCCAATCCGAAGGTAGACATCGCCTTCAAAAGATGTCTTGGAAGAGAAGAATCGAAGGATGCGACCATAGGCCTGCTGAATGCCATCATCCCGGGCAAGAACATTGCCGATGTGCAGTTTCTGAATGTCGAGTTCCCGCGCGAGACGGCAGACCAGAAAACGATTTACGTGGATGTCATCTGCACGGATAATAATGGCAACAGTTTCGTGGTAGAGATGCAGCGTGCAGGTCAGCCGTTCTTCATGCAGCGCATGTCCTACTATGCCGCCCGCGTCATCTCTACTCTGGCTATGTCCAAGAGTGATATCGCTTATGCAGTGAAGCCCTGCTATGTGATTGCATTCCTGGATTTTGATATGTCGAAGACCCTGTCGTTGTCGGACTCTGAAGACAGATATATGCGACATTATGTGACTGTGGATCTTGAGGTAGGAGGCGATGCCATCCATCCAGGAAGTCCGGAATTCTTCTACTTCGACCTCACAAAATTCAAGAAATCTCTGGAAGAGAGCGATGATGATAAGGATATTTGGCTAACTTTGCTGAACGAGTCTCAGGAATTCACGGCTATACCGCAGAAGTTGCTGGAGGACAAGTCCTACGCAGCATTCTTCGAGGGCCTGAGGCGAGCTAATTTCACTACAGAGGAATCACTTCAATACGATAAGGAAATGACAGACGAAATGTGTTGGCAGGCAGCTCTAGACTTTCAGAGGCAGCAAGGATTGCAACAGGGATTGCAGCAGGGGGCGCATAACCGTGCATTGGAATCAGCCAGAGCGATGAAAGCAGAGGGCGATACGATTGATAAAATCGTTCGCTGCACAGGTCTGTCGCTGGAAGAGGTCGCGGCGATCTGATAAATCCTCTGTGTATCTACTGCCTTGTAATCTTCGCGCCGAGGGCGTTGAGGCGGAGGTCGATGTCTTCGTAGCCGCGGTCAATTTGCTCGATGTTGCTGATCACGCTGGTACCCTTGGCGGACATGGCGGCGATCAGCAGGGCGATGCCGGCTCGGATATCAGGAGAGAGCATCTTGCCGGCGCGGAGCTGGAAGTTGTGGTCGTGACCGATGACAACCGCACGGTGAGGGTCGCAGAGGATGATCTGTGCTCCCATATCGATCAGCTTGTCGGTGAAGAAGAGTCGGCTCTCGAACATCTTCTGGTGGATGAGCACGCTGCCCTTGCACTGTGTAGCTACAACCAGCAGTACAGACAGAAGGTCAGGGGTGAGACCCGGCCATGGGGCGTCAGCCATAGTCATGATAGAGCCGTCGAGGAAGGAGTCTATGACGTAGCTCTCCTGAGCCGGCACGTAGATGTCGTCTCCGCGCTGTTCCAACTGGATGCCGAGGCGACGGAAAGCCTCCGGTATGATGCCGAGATTCTCGTAGGAAACATCCTTGATGGTGATAGCGCTCTGAGTAAGAGCTGCCATGCCGATGAATGAACCAACCTCGATCATGTCCGGCAGGATCACATGCTTAGCGCCGTGCAGTTTCTTTACTCCCTTGATCTTGAGCATGTTGGATCCGACGCCATCGATCTGCGCGCCCATGGCGATGAGCAGTTTGCTCAGCTGCTGCACGTATGGCTCGCAGGCGGCGTTATATATAGTAGTATCGCCTTCGGCAAGCGTCGCTGTCATGAGGATGTTTGCAGTACCGGTGACCGAAGCCTCGTCCAGAAGCATGTAGCAGCCCTTCAGATGATTTCCCTGTGGGATGGCCAGCGAGAAGGCCTTTTTGTCTACGTCATATTCGCAGGTCGCGCCCAGGTTGATCATACCCTGGATGTGGGTGTCCACCCTGCGGCGTCCGATCTTGTCTCCTCCGGGCTTCGGGAAATATGCGTGGCCGAAGCGCGCCAGTAGCGGACCGACCACCATCACAGAGCCTCGCAGGGAAGCGCACTTGCGGACAAAATCGTCGCTGGATATGTACGATGGGTCGATGCTGTCAGCCTTGAAGGTGTATACGCCCTTCTCGTGACGCTTCACCTTCACTCCCATGCCTTCCATCAGCATGATGAGATTCCTCACATCCAGAATCTCCGGGATGTTGGAAATGGTGACCTCCTCGTCAGTGAGAAGAATTGCGCTGATAACCTCGAGAGCCTCGTTTTTGGCTCCCTGGGGACGTATTGTGCCACTGAGCTTGTGGCCGCCTTCGACTACGAATGAACTCATAATGAATAAGCACGATTAACTTCTAAATTCAAAATTACGGAATTTCTCAGAGATGCCAAATTTGCTCTAATATTAATTTGCAAAATTATTTATATTTGTAATGTGATGTATCCAGAACTCTGATTAACCAGCCCAGAATTCATTAGGTATTCTCTAGCCTCTTGCTCAGAAGATACTATTACTTTTGGTCTGAATGTTGAAGTCCTTTCGGATATATTAATTGGTGAAGTGCTTTATCCATGGCAAGTTTTCCGTTGTCTTGGAGCAAACATAAGTTCAATGGACGATTTACTACAAAATCTATGTGACAGTTACCCAAATAAGGAAGGCGAAATAATTTCTATAATGTCTAGTTATGACTTATGAAGAAGCTACTGCTTATATTATCTCTGATTGCCTTAAATGGTTGCGATTTATTTCGAGGTGATAACCCTACTTGGCGTGGGTGTCTTTATTTGATGAATCGGACAAGTGCGGTGATAAATGTGGAGACCAATATTATAAGTCTTGACATTGGATATCCATTTGTGGACTATGGAACGGCATTTGAATTAGACCCTGGGAAAGGTCTATTAATTGCGCAGTCTGAGTTATGTAGCGATAGGTCGCAGATTTCTCTGCAATCCATTATTAAAAATTGGGATGATGCTTTCATTAAAGTCACTTCGGGGGAAGTGTTACATAGGCAGTCTAAAACATGGGTGTTTTCTCCTGACATAGATGAGCGTGACATTCTCGTGGAACTTTGGGATTACTATGAAGGAATTGATGGAGACAGGCTCAGGCCACCTATGCGACTTGTATTCAATTTGTCCGTAAATGAACATGATGTTAGGTGACACTTCTGCATTCAGAATCGTATGAAAAGGTCTCTGGTCATAGTATTGACAACTCTGTTATTTAGTGGTTGCGGTTTTTTATTTACTACAACTCCACCGAGTTGGGCTGGTTATTTGTATTTGTATAACACTAATCATGTCGATTGCCAGAACTAAAATGGAGCATTTCCAATAGATTAAATTTATTAATAAGAATTGTATTCAAATCATTTAGAAGATGATTACAAAGGAATATAGCAAGGACCTCACGGGCAAGAACACGTTCAGGATGCAGGTGAACTGCAGGACATTCATCGAATACGACAGTGTTGCAGACCTCTTCGAGCTCGATTTCGAAGAGATGCTCAAGCCGGTTAAGCACATCGGCGGCGGCTCCAACCTGCTCTTCACACAGGACTTCAAGGGAACCATACTCCACTCGAAGGTCGACTTCATCGAAAAGCTGCCGCACGACCACGTCTCTGTAGGTGCGGGTGTCATCTTCGACGATTTCTGCGCCTGGGCTGCGCAGGAAGGTCTCTGGGGACCCGAGAATCTCTCCTATATCCCGGGTGAGGTCGGTGCCGCTGCTGTGCAGAACATCGGTGCATACGGGGTGGAGGTCAAAGATATCATCAAAACTGTCTACGCCTACGATATCGAGGAAGAGGAATTCGTCAGGTTCGATGTCTCCGAGTGTGGCTACGGCTACCGTGAATCCATGTTCAAGCACGCGAAGGACAGGTATATAATCACCCATGTGGTCTTCGCCCTTTCAAGGGAACCTAAGCCGAAATTGGACTACAGTAAGGCCCTGGCCTCTCTCAAGGACGACCCTCAGCTCACCCCTGGTAAGGTACGTGACACTGTAATCGCCATCCGCAAGGAAAAACTGCCAGAAGTATCCCAGGTGGGTAGTGCCGGCAGTTTCTTCAAGAATCCGGTTGTGTCTCAGGAAGTATATGAAGCTGTCGTGAAGGCTGCTGCAGGGGTTGAGGTGCCACACTACGACGCCGGTGAAGGCATGGTCAAGATTCCTGCTGCCTGGCTGATCGAGCAGTGCGGCTGGAAGGGTCGCCGCAGCGGAAACGCCGGAGTGTGGGAAAAGCAGCCCCTGGTGCTCGTGAATGCCTCGGGACGTGCTCTGCCTGAGGAGATTATAGCTCTGGAAAACAAGATCAGAGCCTCTGTAAAACAGAAATTCGGCATTATATTGGATTGTGAGGTAGAACATCTCTAATCATTTACTCCGCAGGGAATCCGGTGATGATGGTGGATATTCAAAATAAATTATTCGACTTGCATAATTTGAATTGAATAATATCTATCTTTGTGTGTTTTAATATTATACACGATGGAAATCAATCCTTTTTATGTAACAAATAATATCCCGGAAGAGTATTTCTGTGATAGGGTTGCAGAGAGTGAAAAACTCTTGAAGTCTATCTTCAATCAAGAGAATGTCGTTTTGTATGCCCAGCGCCGTATCGGTAAGACCGGCTTGATAAATCATTGTTTCAGCGACAGTAGGGTAAAGCAGGAGTTTTATGCTATTTCCATTGATATTCTCCATACGGGTTCTTTGCAGGAATTTGTACGGGAACTTGGAAATGCCGTGTTCAAAGAGGTGGCCGGTCGTAGCACGAAAATGCTTAAGACATTTGGAACCTTCTTGAAATCGCTGTCCGGCAGTTTTGGTTTTGATCCATACAATGGTACTCCGACCTTCAATGTCAAGATAGGTGATATTTCGGAGCCATCCTATACTTTGGATGAGATTTTCGCTTATATGGAGTCAGCGGACAAGCCGTGTATAGTAGCAATAGACGAATTTCAACAGATCACTTATTATAAGGATAAGAGGGTCGAGGAACTTTTGAGAGGCAAGATACAGAGGTTGCAGAACACGCATTTCATTTTTGCCGGAAGCGAAAGGCGTCTGATGGGAGAAATGTTCAACTCCAGCAAACGCGCTTTCTATCGAAGTGCCAGTCAGCAGGAATTAGGTATGATTGCGGAAGACGTTTATGTTGATTTTGCGGTGAAGCATTTCGAACTTAGAGGTAAACATATTGATACAGATGGCGTAAGGAATATTTACAGAAAGCTTGACGGTGTGACGATGTATGTGCATAAAGTTCTGCATGACTCATTTGCCAATACACCATCAGGCGGCACATGCACATCCGACGATCTTCAGAATGCACTTGATTCCTATCTGGATGAGAATTCGCACAGTTTGAAGCAATTGCTCGGAAGCATGTCGCAGAGCCAGAAAGAACTCCTGTATTCTGTATGTGCTGACAGTCCGGCGACAGGCATCACCTCCGCGGCGTTTATAAAGCGTCATGGACTCAAGTCTTCAAGCTCCGTACAAGCGGGGGCAAAGGTGCTTCTTGCTACCAATATGATCACATTAAGCATGAACCAATATACAGTGTCTGATTCCCTGATGAAGATTTGGCTGATAAGGGAAGGCCTGGTGCAATAGGGATGCTTGCCTACTGCTCGCTTCTTATCTCATCGAGTGTGTCCGGACTTCCACCGCACCTCTGGCAGATGGCCGAGCGGAGCATATCCCTATGCTTCGCGAAGCGAGGCTGCTTCCGGAGCAGAAGTACCTCACTACGACGCCGGTGAAGGCCTGGTCAAGATCCCGGCTGCCTGGCTGATAGACCAGTGTGGCTGGAAGGGACGCCGCAGCGGAAACGCCGGAGTGTGGGAAAAGCAGCCCCTGGTGCTTGTAAATGCCACCGGCATGGCTCTCCCGGAGGAGATAGTCGCCCTTGAGAACAAGATCAGGGCATCTGTGAAGCAGAAATTCGGCATTATATTGGATTGTGAGGTAGAACATCTCTAATCTTTTTCTATATTTGTGGATAACGAACGAAAATGAAAAAATTCTTATCCATAATTGCACTATTCTGTCTCCCTGCCATGTTGCTTGCCCAGAATATGGTCAGCGGCATTGTGTCTGATGAGGGAGGGGAGCCTCTTATAGGTGTCTTTGTGTTCCAGAAGGGTACCAAAAATGGTGTCAGCACCGACCTGGACGGCCGGTTCAAGATTGCAGCTCCGGCAGCAGGAAAGAGCTATGTTCTTGTATTCCAGTATCTTGGTTGCAAGACACAGGAGGTAGAGGTCAAGGGACCTGCTACCCTGAACATTACGATGGAAAATGAGAATGCCCTCGACGGCGCGGTCATAGTGGGAGCCTACGGAACCAAGCAGTCCCGCGAAGACCTTGTGGGTTCTGCGTTCCAGGTGAATGAAAACACTCTCAAGGACAAGCCAAAGGCCCGTATGGACAATCTCCTTGAAGGCCTTGTACCGGGTATGACCATCGAAAGCAACACCGATGCAGCCGGAAGTACCCGTACCCGCCTGGAGACAAGAGTCCGCGGCGATGCCTCCCTGAGTGCCTCCAACGAGCCCCTCTGGATCATAGACGGAGTCATACAGTACACCGGAGACAAGAATAATTCCGTGCCGGGCATGTCCTACACTGTGTCTCCTCTGTCTTACCTCGATCCTTCCGATATCGAGTCTATCACAGTCCTCAAGGATGCCGACCAGGTGTCGATCTATGGCGCGAACGGTGCAAACGGCGTAATCCTCGTGACCACCAAGAACGGAGGCTACAACACTCCTCTGAGGGTCAGTGCTACAGCCCGTTTCGGTCTTGCGACTCCGGACTACACCACTATGTTCAAGATGATGAACGCGCAGCAGTACATGGAGGTTGCGAAGGAAGCTTGGGCGAATGCCGGCTACAATATGGCTGATTTCCCGCTGCAGGACAATGACTACAACACCTACAGCACCACCAGTACCGACTGGGTACGTGAATATCTCGGTCTGGGAACTGACCTTTACGCGCAGGTGGGTGTGACTTCCGGCACCAAGAAAGCCTCAAACACCACCTCGGCCTCATACTACCGCAACACCAATGTGGTCCAGTCCGACAACGCCCAGCGTTTCACAGTCAGGATGAAGCAGACCTTCAAACCGGTGGACCAGCTTTCCATCGGAGTCGGCCTGTCTGGCAGCTACAACATCAATAACCTCTTCCCATTGGGAAAGCAGTATCTGGAAACCCAGCCGGTCTACTCTCCGTATGAGAACGACGGCTACACCTACCGCCTCTACAACAAACTTTGGGACGGAGAAAAGGGTGATTGGGTGATGAAGAAGTTCCTGGACAACGAAATCCCGACCAGGGAACTGAACGACAACACCCAGACAACAGGTGTCACGAAGTTCAATGCGAACCTGGACTGGGAGATCATCAAGGGCCTCAGCATATCCTCCACAGTGGGTGTGGACTATCAGTCCAGCCATGAGGATGTCTACTATTCGCGCGAGACCCTGGACGGTCAGAGCGACGGTCAGAAGCTGGGCTCTTCATCCAAGAGGGATGCTTCCTACCTGTCCTTCACGAACTCCAATCTTGTGAAGTTCCGCAAGGCATTCGGTGACCATGATGTGGACCTCTACGGCGGTCTGGAGCTCCATTCGCAGAGCAACAAGTACGCCTACATAAGCGGCTCCGGCTTTACCAACGACCACATCAAGGAACTGGAGTATGCTTCCACCATCAGCAGCTACTCCTACACGAATGTCAACCAGAGCAGGTCCATGTCTTACTTCCTCCGCGGCCAGTACTCCTATGACAAGAGATATTACCTCTCCGCCAACTTCCGTCGCGACGGCAGCTCTGTCTTCGGCAAGTATTCGCGCTGGGGTACCTTCTGGTCTTTCGGTACATCCTGGAATATCCACAAGGAGCCTTGGTTCAATGTGGACAAGGTTTCCATGCTCAAGCTCAAGGCTTCCTTCGGATCGGCCGGCAACTCCAGAATCGATGGCTCCGTAGCTTCCGGTACCTATCAGTACGGCGACTCCTACTCGTACATGGGTGTCTCCGGAGCGGTGCTCGGCACCATGCCTAACCCGGGCCTGAGCTGGGAGACGACCCTGCAGTTCAATGTCGGTGCGCGCATCGAACTCAAGAACATCCTGTCTCTCGAACTCGAGTACTATAACTACAACACTTCTGATCTGCTCAGCAAGGTCTATGTGTCCAGGACCATCTCCGACGACAGGCTGTACGCCAATGTGGGCTGCATACGCAACCAGGGTGTCGAGCTCAGCCTTACCTCTTACAACATTCACAGGAAGGATTTCAGCTGGACCACGACCTTCAACGCCTCACACAACGACAATAAGATCACCAAACTCTACAACGGAGTTACGACCAGTTTCGGAAGCACCGTCTGGAAAGAAGGCTACAGCACCAACTGCTACTGCCTCATCCGCTGGGCCGGCGTTGATCCTGCGGACGGTTCTCCGCTCTGGTACGACAAGGACGGCAACTTGACCAAGACATACAACTACGACAATAGGGTTGCCGGAAGGACTTCGACCCCGACTTTCTTCGGTGGTATGGTAAACGACCTGCGCTGGAAGAACTTCAGTCTGAGTGTACAGCTCAACTACAACATCGGTGGCTGGGCCTATGCTTCGTATGCTCACAACTACATGGCGGACGGCTACGACATAACCGGAGGCAACCAGGCTGTCGAGGTCTACTACTACAGGTGGACCACCCCTGGTCAGTCAGCCCTCTTCCCTAAGGTCATGATGACCTCGCAGCAGTCCACCCTCTACACGGACCGCTTCCTCTACAACAAGACCAACTTCAACATCAAGAACCTCACCCTCAGCTATGCCCTCCCGGACAGCGCTGTGAAGGCCATCAAGATGAGGTCCATGTCGGTTTCGTTCCTGTGTGACAACGTCTACCTGTTCACACCGGGTATGAGCCGCAAGTACAATTCATACAAGACTGCCATGAACGGATATCCTGTCACCAGGACCTTCTCTCTGGCAATTAACATAGGAATATAGGAGATAGGGAATATGAGAAAGAAACTTATTATCATCGCAGCTGCGCTGCTGAGCCTGTCCTCCTGCCATTTCCTCGAGATCGAAAAGATCGGAAAGAGCGACATCGAAGGCTACTTCTCGGAGATTTCTTCCTTCGAGCCGGCAATCTTCGGCGTGTACAACCTCACGCAGCCGATCTACGACAAGTATATCCAGATATATCCGTCTGTCGCCTCAGACGAGATAGATCTCTCGCCGACCAGTTCCACCTGGGTCTACTACTACAACTTCAACAGAACCTCTTCCGACGAGACCACGATGCTGGGCTACCTCTGGAAAAGCGGTTACAATGTCATCAACAACTGCAACCAGATCATCGAGCATGCTCCGAAACTCCGCGAGGAGAATCCGCACGATGTGGCTCTGGTAGACAAGGTGACCGCCCAGGCATATTTCTTCAGGGCTCTGATGCATTTCGAACTGGTGCGTGCCTACGGACAGAACTACAGCTTCACTCCGGATGCCTCCCACATGGGAGTTCCTATCGTCGATCATGTGCTGGGCCTTACCGAGAAGATTTCCCGCGCAAGCGTAGCAAAGGTCTACAAACAGATTGTGGACGACCTCGTCAAAGCGGAGAAAACCTTCCCCGAGGGCTACACATCCAGCCAGTACTTTGCTTCGCCTCTAGCATGCAAGGCTCTCCTGGCCAGGGTCTATCTCTACATGGAGAACTGGCAGCAGGCATATGACCTCGCTGCAGAGGTGATGGCGGCAAAGCCCCTTACCAGCCGTGCAAATTATGTGGGGATGTTCAGCAAGACCGCATCCGTGAGCGATGACGAGGGCATTCTCCGCATCAACGGATTCAGACAGGGCAAGTCTTCCCGCAGCTTCTACTACTATGAAAGTCCGGAGGGACGCCCGTCAAAGACCGTGACCGGTCTGTATGCCGCTGATGACATACGTGCCAGCCTGATGAGCTATGACAGCTACGGCACCGTCTGCATGAAGTACTGCACCTTCGATGACGATCCTTCCGACGAGATGAAGTACTATAATGCCACCATCATCCGTGTCAGCGAGCTTTATCTCATCCACGCCGAGGCTGCTGCCCATCTGGGCAAGACCGGCGAGGCGCAGGACGATGTGAAGGCTCTGGAGGCGCGTGCCCGCGGCATCGCCAAATCCGAAGTCACATTTGCCGAGACAGACATCTTCAAGGTAATTTCCGAGGAGAGGATCAAGGAACTTTGCTTCGAGGGACACCGTTTCTATGACCTTGGACGCCGCCATGAGGCTCTCGACCGTCCTTCAGACTCATCTTCGTCAGTGAAGCACATCGCCTATCCGGACTGGCGCTATGTACTGCCTATCCCACAGGTGGAACTCGCTGCCAATGAATACATAATCAATAACCCGACATCAAATGAATAGGAGGATAATACTGATCATTGCAGCGATGCTGAGCCTGGCCTCCTGCAGCAAGTTCGTGGAGTTCAAAGACTTTTTCATCGCCTTTTCTCCAGGAACGTCGGACCCAACCTCCATCAGTGAGGCCGGCACTATTACCTGCGCGTACTATGTCCATTATGCAGGAACACTTCCGGACGAAGCCAGCGTTGTGACTTTCAGCGTCACTCCCGGGGACGGCCTGAAGGAGGGTGTAGACTACGAAATCGTTACCAAGGGTGGAAAACTCAACTTCCTTCCTGGTATCTACAATCTGCCGATAAGAATCCGCTTCCTTCCGCATGAACTGGATCCTTCAAAGGATAATTCACTAGTCCTGCGTCTTGAGGAATGCAGCAACGACCGCTTGACTCTGGGATATCCGGGGCCGGCAGAGAACAACAGGGAAATTAAAATTATCAAATACAAAGAGTAAAAACAACTTTTCAAATCTTAAAACTTATGAAGAAAGCGTTATTGTTTTTGGCGGCCGCCGCTGTGCTGGCGTTCGCAAGTTGCGACAAGACTCCGGAAGGACCTGTCGTTGCCCCCAAGATCCTCGAGTTCGGCTTCCTGGCAGAGGACCATGGTTTCCTGGAGAATGACATCGTGGTTAGCAACCCTGATGAACTTATCCAGATTACCCTCCCAATCGGCCTTTCATCTGAAGTATGCAAGGCATTGGTTCCGAATATCGTCGTTGACACTGTAGCTGCAGTGGTAACCATCAATGGCGAGGCATATGTAAGTGGTCAGGCTGCGGCATATGATTTTTCCGAGGATGTAGACATTCTTGTCAGCCTGAAGACGGTCAACACTCTCTATACTGTGAAGGTAAAGGCTGCATCCGCTCCTGCATTTGCAATGGTTGCAGAGGCCCCAGACTCTACTTCAGCATCGCCAGTGATGGCTATCAGCCCTGTTACAGGTGTACCTTATGTCGCATCCTATCTCACGAGCGAAGGTGGATACTATCCTATCGCCTATAAGTTCGAGGGCGGATCCTTCACTCCAGCTGTGGGCAGCAAGGCGAACTTCCTCTCCCACAGGGTTAACCAGATGGGAATCAGCTTTACCGAATCCGGCAATCTCTATGCTGCATTCCGTGATTACAAGAAAGGTACTACTCCTGCTCTTGCAAGGACTTCAATCGTTAGGCTCGACGAGGACGAGGCCAGGTATGTCGGCGATACTGCATCCATCGTTTATCCAAGAAGCAATCCTGCCGTATTTGGAGATGTCAACAATCTCTTTGTTGCCTACTCTTGCGGTGCAGCAGACAACGGTGTCGCTGCACGTGCCCTCGAGCTTGCAAAGTGGGGTGGCGCAATGTGGGAGGTAGCGCAGTCTATCAATGGCCGCACCGCTTCCGATTATGCTTACTACACTAAGACGGTTTATGGCAAGGACGGAAAGAGCTATCTCTTTATCTATAACCAGAATGTTCATACCTACTCTCTCTACAAGTATGTCGGCGAGGGTTTTGAGACTGTATTCGAAGGTCTGAAGCCTACCAAGGCTGATGGAACTTATACAGACAAGATGACCAACCTCCGCGATTGCGAGTGTGCAGTTGCTGCAGATGGTACTCCATATGTCCTGGCCGGCTGCCAGTTTGTGGATGACAAGTATATTGCAGGTGTTATCAAAGTTACCAAGACTGCAGACGGAGCCATCCAGCAGACTCTCGTAGGCGGTGCTTTGACCGATCGTGACATCGACAAGGACTACACAGACAACTGGAGCCTTGATATCGACGCCAACGGTACTCCTTTCTTTGTCTTTACCGATGCCGATGACAACCTTTCCGTTACTTGGATCGATGCCAGCACCAAGGCCTGGGCTGCTCCTGTTCAGATTGCTGCCAAGGTTGAGAACCCTACCATTGCATTCGCTAAGGACGGCACTGCCTATGTTGTGGGCGTTACCGCCAAGGGTAATACCACCATCCCGCAGGGCCGCATAGTGCTCTTCATGGCAAAATAAATGAGGAAACTCATTTCCATACTTTTCGCAACCCTGATGCTGCTGCCCGCCTCCATGCAGGCACGCAATCTCAGGGTTGCTTTCGTTGGCGATCCCCAGGTTGACAACGAGACCGAGCTGGTCTACGCCCGCCGCAGCATCTATCGTGAACTGCGTGAGCGACGCGACCTTGATCTCGTGATAGTGCTTGGGGATCTCGTCAATGAAAATGCTTCGCTCATGCGCCCGTCAGCAGAGAGCCTTGACTCCCTGAACTGCCCTTGGGTGTGCGTGAGAGGCAACCATGACAATCCTACCGGTGATTTCTGCCGGGATGTCAACGCCGCCGACACGGTGTTCCGCATGGGTGGCATCACCTTCGTGTGCATCGACGATGTGAACGGATGGTCCGGGACCTTGCCAGAGTCAGAGCCTCTGGTTCTTTGTGCACATGTTCCATTTTCTTGGGGAGTCAAGCCTCACCAGGCCGATTCCCTTCTGGCTTCCAGAAAGAAGTTCCTGATGGTCTGCGGCCACACCCATCAGGTCCGCAGACAGACTTTCGGAGGTTTCGAGGAAGTCATTGCAGGTGCCAGCTGCGGAAGCTGGTGGAGGGGAGTGAAGGATGCTGACGGCATTCCTTACGCCCTTATGAACTGCGGTGCCCCGAGGGGCTATTTTGTGGTCGATTTCAAGACGGGCAGTTCTCTCTGCAGTGAAGGCAGGCCGTGGTACCGTCTTTCCTACAAGGCTGTGGGCCGTTCAGATCAGGCCTCGGTCAGCCAGGTCGATTCTACCTTATATATAAATGTGTACGGCGGCTCCGAAAACGGGCGTGTGCGTGTCCGTCTGCCGCACCATGGATGGGTTGAGGCTGTCCGTTCCGATGCGGTCGCTCCCGAGGTGCAGGCGGTCATAGACTGGAACTATTCCCACGATCGGGCATACCGCAAGGCCCACAAGGATGAATTCATTCCCATGCGCCGTCTCTCCTCCCCACATCTCTGGGAGATACAGGGCGTAACAAACCCCGGCCGCAAAATCCGCGTCCGCTACTCAGATCCGTCCAT
>JAKSJK010000055.1 GCA_024398095.1 Bacteroidales bacterium | reverse complement strand
ACTGCAGCTGACTGGGCCGAACTCGAGGCCAGAAGGGGAGACCTTACCGAGAATCCTGAGCGTCCGTGGGTATGTGTGGATGACAGCGGCCAGTACCATTACTACGGTAACTTCGACTGGTATCATCAGATGATGAACGACAACCGCTTCCAGCAGCAGCACGATCTCTCGATCTCCGGTGGTACCAAGGCTGTGAGATACTATGTCAGCGGCAAGTACAGCGGCCAGGACGGCTTGCTCAGCGGCCCTGCGGTCACCGGTTCCAACCGTGAGAAGTACCAGAACTACGCCTTCCGTGCAAAGATCGACGCCCAGCTCTTCAAGTGGGCGAAGTGGAGCACCAATGCATCCGTGCATGCAGTGCACCAGATCTATCCAGGTACCTTGAACGAGGCCATGACCATCTCGGCACTCGACCAGGCTCTCGGCCCTATGTTCGTGCCTTTCAACCCGGACGGCTCCCAGGTCATCTACCCGTATGACATCAGGGGCGTCGGTGTGGGCAAGGGACGCGGTCCTCTGACCCTCAACGAGGGCAACCGCCACGACATCCAGAACCGTACCCTCACCCTCAGCAACAGTCTCGAACTCACTCCGGTGAAGGGTCTTTCGATCAAGGCTACCTACAACCTCACCAACTACTGGCGTTTCTACAAGGACCGCACTCTTGCGGCTACCTATTCCGACCAGATCGGCGTGGTGAAGACCAACACGGCCTATGCGAAGGACGAGTACCGCGAAAGGACCTACGGCTACACCCTCCACAGCGTGGATGCGGTTGCGACCTACACCAATACCTTCGCGGGCATGCACAACTTTACTGCCCTCGCAGGTATGAACTTCGAGTCCCGCAGGTCTGACGACACCACTGTGGACCAGTTCGGCGTCGGCAACGAGGAACTCTCAACCTTCAACTCCGTAACCGATGACACCTATTATAAGATAAGCCAGGACATTTCAGCTTACAGGACGCTGGGCTTCTTCGCGAGAGTGAACTACGACTACGACGGAAGGTACCTCGCCGAGGTGTCCATGCGTGCCGACGGAACCTCCCGTTTCGCTACCGGACACCGCTGGGGCTACTTCCCTTCGGCATCCCTGGGATGGCGCTTCTCCAAGGAATCGTTCCTGGAGAAGGCATCTTCATGGCTTTCCGACGGCAAGCTCCGTTTCTCTTACGGTTCACTCGGCAACCAGCAGGTGGACAACTATCTGTATCTCCAGACCATTTCCACCGAGAACCTGTCGTATCTCTTCGACAAGAACGGCACCACCAAGTACTCAGCCGTTTCAGACCCTATGTCTTCAGGCCTCACCTGGGAGACCGTCATGACTTACAACCTCGGTCTCGATCTGGCTTTCCTGCAGAACAAGCTTACTTTCACCGGTGACTTCTTCGTACGCCAGACCAAGGATATGCTCACCACTTCGCTCACACTTCCAGACGTCTACGGCGCATCGACCCCAACTGAGAACTGCGCCGACCTCAGGACTACCGGCTGGGAGATCCAGGTGGGCTGGAAGGATGACTTCAAGCTCTTGGGCAAGCCATTCCACTACGGTGTTTCGGCAACCCTGGGCGACTACATCACCGTGATCACCAAGTTCAACAACCCTGACAGGATCTTCAGCAAGAACTATGTGGGCAAGAGGCTTGGCGAGATCTGGGGCTACCATGTGCCACGTCTCTTCAAGAGCGATGCCGAGGCTGCCGCCTACCAGGCTGCAGTGCACAATTCGGCCAATGTATACCAGCGCGTCTACAACATGTCCGGCGGCGGACAGGGCTACCTGATGGCCGGCGACGTGATGTTTGAGGACCGTGACCACAGCGGCTACATCAACCAGGGCGCAGGTACCGTGGACGATCCTGGCGACATGATGATCATCGGCAACTCTCTGCCTAGATACAACTACTCCATGCGCTTTGATTTCAACTGGTACAACTTCGACCTCTCTATCTTCTTCCAGGGAGTGGGCAAGCGCAACTGGTATCCTACGCCAAACAACGAGGACGTCTACGGCGCAACCCGTTTCTGGAATCTCTACGGCTACACCATCACTTCATTCGTACCTGTGGACTACAAGGAGAATGTGTGGAGCGAGGAGAACCCTGACGGATATTTCCCACGCCTGAGGCCTATCCAGACCTACAGCGGCGGTCCTCTGGCCCAGACCAATGACCGTTATCTCCAGAAGGTCAACTACCTGAGGCTCAAGAATATCACCCTGGGATACACAGTTCCGTTCAAGAAGGCCTTCATCTCTTCCTGCAGGGTTTACTTCTCTGCCGAGAACCTCTGCTACTGGTCTCCTCTGAAGAAGTACTGCAAGTACATCGACCCTGAACTTGCGGTTGCCACCGGCACCTACTACTCTGGTTCCGGTACAGGCTACACTATCCCTAGGACCATCACTTTCGGCGTAAACCTCAATTTCTAAATGGATGACAGTATGAAAAAGCTTTTCAGATTAATCGCATTTGCTGCCGCAGCGCTTTCATTTGCGTCCTGCGACCTTACTCTCAACCCGGAGGACGAGGTTTCTCCTGAGAAATATTTCAAGACGGAGTCGGATTTCCTGCTCTGGAGCAACCAGTTCTATACCAATAATTTCAGCGGTGCAGGACTCGGTTCTACCACCGATGTGTACATCTCCAACGGTGTGTCTGCCTATGTGACCGGCAGCCGTACCCCTGAGACCCAGAGCTGGTCCTTCACGGCCCTGCGCAAGATCAACTACATGCTCGAGCACCTGGACCAGTGTCCGGACAAGGGCGTAGCCAACAAGTACGAGGCTGTGGGACGCTTCTTCCGCGCCTGGTTCTACTTCAAGCTGGTGCGCACCTACGGCGACGTGCCTTACTATGACCATGTGCTCGGCTCTACAGATCCGGACATCTATAAGGGACGTGATGACCGCGGCTATGTGATGGACAAGGTTTTCGAGGACTTCGATTTCGCAATCGCCAACCTTCCGGCCACCTGGGAGAGTCTCAATACCCGTGTGACCAAGTGGGCTGCGATGGGTTTTGCAAGCCGTGCCGCTCTTTACGAGGGAACCTTCCGCAAGTATCACAATATGGAGGATGCGGAGAAGTATCTCCAGGCTGCAGCCAGGTATTCAGAGCAGTTCATCAAGGAGTCTCCGTTCTCTCTCTACACTACAGGTTCCACCCCGTACAGGGATCTGTTCGTCGCTGACAATGCCATCACCCAGGAGGTGGTGCTCTGCCGCCACTACGACACATCCTTCGGTGTGTTCCATAGCCTTGGCTACCAGATCGGCTTCGGCCGCGCCTCCCTCAGCCGCCGCTTCATTAACCACTACCTGATGGCGGACGGTACCCGCTTCACCGACAAAGAAGGCTGGGAGACCATGTTCTACAGGGAGGAGATGAAGGACCGCGACCCTCGTCTGGCACAGACCGTGCTCTGCCCGGGCTACATCCAGAAGGGATCTTCTTCAGTGACTCCTTGCGAGTTCTACTCATGGACCGGATACGAGCCTGTCAAGCATGTACCGGCAGCGGGCAAGTGCGTGTCTTCTTCCGACGACACCGACTGGATCCTCCTGCGTGCGGCAGAGGTCTTCCTCAACTACGCTGAGGCCAAGGCAGAGCTCGGAACCCTCACCCAGAGCGACCTCGACATCACCGTGAACAAGATCAGGGCCCGTGCCAAGATGCCAGCCCTGAGCATGTCCAGCGCCAACAGCAAGCCTGACTCCTACCTCGAGTCCTGCTACCCTAATGTGGACAAGGGCGCCAACAAAGGCGTGATCCTCGAGATCCGCCGCGAAAGGACAGTCGAGCTGGCCCTCGAGGAACCTGACCGCTCATGGGATATGTTCCGCTGGGCAGAGTGCAGACAGTGCCTCCAGCATTATGTTCCTTGGTACGGTGTCTATATCCCTGCTCTTGGCAAGTATGACACCTCAGGCGATGGTACCCCTGACGTGGAAATCTTCCAGGATGAGTCAGGCGCTGTCAAGATAAAGGTCGGTACCAAGATCCAGGATGTCGCGCTCTCGAATGTGACCAGCGGCTATATCGTGGCCTACTCAACCACCGATTACGGCAAGGATTGGGATGATGCCCGCGACTACCTCTGGCCTATTCCGGCAAAGCAGCGTACCCTCAACCACAATCTCAGCCAGAACCCTGGCTATGTCGACGGAGTAAATTAACAACCACATATTTATGAAAAAGATATTCTCAATTCTCGCTGTTGCAGCGGCACTTTTCTCCTGCAACAAACTTCCTGAGCCTGCCATCTCGGTAACCCCTGAGAACGCAGAACTCGAATCATCTGCAACGACTGTTGCACTTACCATCTACAGCAACCGCGACTGGACTGCGGAGGCCGATTGCGATTGGCTGAGCATCAGCCCTGCCGAGGGATATGCCCTCGATGCTGCTGCCTATGCTACCGTGACTGTCAATGCCAATACCGGCGACGCCAGAGAAGGCAAGATCCTCATCAAGGCTGTCGACGGCAGCAAGGTGGTGGAGTTTGTTGTGACCCAGGGCAGGTCCAAGACATTCATTGCTTCTGCCCAGGAGCTGGTTGCCTATCTCGAAGGCATCAATGCCGGTACTATTGACGCCACTGAGCTCTACACCATCGAGGCAGATCTTGACCTTGCAGGCATTACTCTTCCTAAGGTGTCTGTCTTCAACGGACAGGTTTCGGGCAAGGGACATGTGATTAAGAACTGGACCAGCTCACAGGCTATCTGCGACACCGTTGCAGTTGGTTCTGTCATCAGTGAATTCGTGCTGGACAAGTCCTGCAAGCTTACCATTCCTGCAGGTGTGGGTACCATCGGATTCGTAGCAAATGTGAACAATGGCGTGGTTACAGATGTCGTAAATGAGGCGGACGTAACAATCGAGGCTATGTCCAAGGATTACAAGGGTTCCATCGTCGGTGTGAACAACGGCGACGTTATGCATTGCACAAACAAGGGCAAGATTGTCTTCTCTGGTGCTCCTCATACCGATGGCTCAGCCTATGTGGGCGGTGTCGCAGGCCGTGTAGTTGGTCCTGGCGAAATGCACGATTGCACCAATGAGGGTGTGATCTCGATCGCGTTCAACGATGCTACTACCCAGAGCATCTATGCAGCTGGTGTTGTCGGCGCTGTCAACAGCAACGGCAAGTGCTACGCTTGCAAGAATACTGCGGATGTGAAGGTAACCCTCAAGGGCAGCGGTACCAACGCACAGGTGGCCGGTATCGTATGCTACGCCGGCGGCGAGGTTGGAGAGTGCAATAATTCCGGCAATATCTCCCTCTTCAGCGAGACTTCCGAGGGTGCAGCGGACTGTGGCGTGAAGGGTACCGGCGTGGCCGGCATCGCATGCTACATGGGCTGGAGCGGCGGTACCATGTATAAGTGTGTCAACACCGGTGCCATCACTCTCCGTGCTGGTTTCTCAGTCGGCTACCAGACTGTCGGCAGCGCAACCAAGTATGCTACCAACGTGGCTGGTGTGGCCGGTCATGCATTCAAGTGCGGCATCGTCGAGTGCAGCAACAGCGGCAAGGTGACCAGCATCATCTCGAAGATGGACAAGGCTCCGGATGCAGGTTTCAATACCACTGCACGTCAGAGCTGCGCTGGTATCGTGGCTTCCAGCTGGGGTGCTATCGAGCGCTGTAACAATTACGGCATCATCGAGGTGGTTTGGACTACCGAGGCTCATAACGCTGCCCTCGCGAAGAATTTCGTAGGTCAGGTCGGCGGCATCTCAGGCGGAGATTACCATTCAGATCAGATTTCGACTTCTATCAACAACTGTACTAACGAGGGTAACATCAACATCACCTGTGACTCATCCCAGTCCAACAACGCGTTCGGCGGCATCGTGGGCTGGCCAGGCAAGGAGAATGCTACCTGCACCAATGAGATCGACCATTGTACCAATACAGGCAAGATTATTCTTGACGGCTTCAGCAAGAGCCGACTGGGCGGTATCTCAGGCGGCGCTGTGAAACTCACCGGCTGTATCAATCGTGGTGCAGTTACTCTCAAGGGCGGTCTTGCTACCTGCTCTGTGGGCGGTATCAACGGCTTCGGCAACTTCTTCGACATGACTTCATGCGAGAACTACGGTGACGTTACTTCCGCTGTGAAGCTCAACGGTGCAGAGACTTCTGCTGCAGGCGGTCTCGGCGGCCTCGTGGGTGCCATCGGCAACACAGCAGTGAAGTATGTGGGCTGCAAGTCCAATTGCAAGATTTCCGTTCCTGACGGTTCTGCAGCTTCCCTGATCATCGGTGTCATCGGCCAGAACAAGGCTGTGACCACCGTTCTTGAGGTGGGTACCGCAGATGCTCCTATCAAGATCAAGGGTTCTTACAACGGAACCGCTCTCACCGCTGACAACTTCCAGAGCTACATGCGCCGTCAGGACTGGGCTCAGGCTAACGAGAAGATCAGCTTCAACGTAGTTTACGGCGAGTAATACTGATTGTCCGTCTTTTTACCGTGGGCGGGAAGTGGCCTCGCTCCGCTGAGCATAGGTTTATGCTCCGCTCGGCCATCTTCCCGTCCACGGCTTGTCTCTTGCCCGGGAATTTTCTAGATCCATTCCACCCCGTCTGTGTCGATTTCAACGGGGTCGCTGTACATGTCTTCCCGATAGGTAACGGTATACCCTTTCCATTGACGGTCCATCTTCTTGAGGTGGTCGAAGATCGGCCTGCCGAAGTCGCCGGACCATCCGCTGAGCATGATGTGACGTCCTTCCCGGTCTATTTCCCAGAAGCCGCCGCCCCAGATTTTTTCGTAGCCCATGCGCAGGTCTTTGTGCTGGCAGACTATGCCCATCCGGAGGTATCCTTTTCCGTCTCTGATGTCGCCGGCGATTATGAATTTCTGTGCCATATATCTTTGTTTGCGGCGACGAAGTTAGCGATTAATGTGCTATCTTTGGTTGTTTTCAATTCTTTCTTATGGATCGCAGGGATTTTCTTAAGTTCGGTTCGGCTGCCGTGGTTGCGGCCGGTTTGGGTGAGGGCTTTGCTTCTGCGTTGAGGCCTTCGTGGCATTATGACAGGGAGCCGTCGGCTTATCCGAAGGTGGATGTGACATGCGAAAATGTGCCTGCAGACCCGCAGGATCTGGCTTTTCGCTTTTTGGGTACAGGTGCTGCCGGCTGGTTCAAGGATCATTCACGCCGCCGTCATACGAGTGCCCTTGTGGATGGACGCATTCTGATAGATTTTACAGAGAGTGCTGCTGAGATGCTGCCTGAGAGCTGTCGGCCCGATGTCCTTTTCGTTACCCATTCCCATTCGGACCATTTCCAGCCGGAGGCTATCGTGCCGCTCGGTCTGACTACGGTTTATGTCGGTGCGACTTGGGCCGGGAGAGCTAGATCGGAGCTTAAGAAGGCTGCGAAGGCTGCAGGTGTGCGTGCGCCTAAGGTGGTGCCGCTTGCCATCGGCCAGCATGTGAAACTCGGGGATCTGGTGTTTACCGCTCTTCCTGCGAACCATGCGATCGGCGACAAATTTATCGATGAGCAGGCGCTGATCTATCTGATAGAGAAGGGAACTACGGCCGAGCGTCTGGGCGTGCGTCTTCTCTATGCTACAGATACCGGTGGCATCATGGGTGTTGCCGGGCGTATTTCGGGCGTGGATCCGCATGTGAAGAACGGCCGCCCGATCACTGCTTTTGTGATGGAGGGTACCATCGGTCTGGATATGGACGAGGATTGGCGTATCATGAACCATTCGTCTGTTGCTCTCGTGGCGCGTACAGTCCACATGATGATCGATAACGGACGTTATCTCCCGCCTCCGGGCCAGCCTGCCTACATTACGCATATGTCAATGGCCGGATGGCCGTCCCACGAGGAGCTCCAGTCCCGTCTCCCGGGTCCTCTCCGTGCCTCCTGCGACGGTCTCGACGTCGTCTTCCGCGCTGTTGACTAGTCTGTCGTTGAACTGGATATATCGTCGTAGTTTCGGGCTATATTGTCGTGTCATTGCGTGCCGTGCCGTCGGTGGCGGCGCCGGGGACGGCAGGAGGCGAATGAGGCGAAAAGGTAGTATATTTGCAACGGAGAAAACGAAAGTCACCATGAAAAGCATTTTGATCAAAGACACCACGGCGATGGAACGCATCGACATAGTAAAAGAATCCCTCGATGGAGAATACGACGAATTCTACGACGACTATGTGGCCGGGAAAAAAGAGCTAACCGAACTAAACCGCGAATACAGCGAAAAGTACGCCGGAACAGTATATTAAATTGAAAAGCGTAATACGCAAATCAAAAACATTTCCTAACTTTGCTGCGAAAGCAAAGAAAAATGGAAAACAAGAATGACAAAAGAGGCGGCGCAAGACCGGGGGCGGGAAGACCGAAAGGAAACAGCAGGATGATCTCCTTCCGAGCTCCGGGAGTCCTGGCCGACAGACTGGACAGCCTCGACAACCGGACCGACTTCATAAGAGGCAGCCTCAAACGCTCGCTAGATGCCCACGACGCAGGACCCGTGGGTATGGGAACCATGGTTGCGGCAACGAACCTGAAAAACACATACATACCCTGCTTTGACCAAAGGGTGGTAGCCGGATTTCCGGTACCGCTGGACAACGACGAACGCTCGCAAGACATCGACATAATCTCGATGCTTTGTCCGCATCCCGAAGCCTCCTATCTCATACGCGTACAAGGCGACTCCATGATCGACGCGGGGATACTTAGCGGCGACATAGTCATAGTCGACAAAAGCAACCGCAACCCGACAGCCAGAGAAATAGCCGTATGCGAACTCAACGGCGAATTCACCCTCAAACACTTCGTCAGAGATGGCGGAGAAGGATGGCTCGTACCCGCAAACCCGGACTACCCGCGCCTTAAAATCACCTCGGAAGACGAATTCAGCATCTGGGGCACTGTCACCTACATAATACACAAAGCACGAGACTAAGACATGGACCTCAGCACACTCAACTCCCGGCAGAAAGACGCCGTAACCTCCACGGAAGGCCGCATCCGCGTCGTAGCAGGCGCAGGCTCCGGAAAAACCAGGGCGCTGGCATTCAGATATGCATACATAGTAAACGAAATCGGCATCGATCCGGCCAACATCCTCTGCCTGACTTTCACAAACAAAGCAGCGCAAGAAATGAAAAGCCGCATCGGACAGCTCGTTCCACCGGGCTATACCAACGACTTCGTCTGCACAATACACGGCTTCTGCGTAAGATTCCTGCGCGAAGAAATCCATCGCATCGGCTACCCCAAGAACTTCCAGATCCTGGACGAAGAAGACTGCAAGACCCTGGCCCGCCAGGTGCTGACGGAAAACAACACCGAACGCAGCGTAAAAACAGTCAGGACACTGCTCGACAAACTGGCCGGACTCAAGGGACAGAAAGAATACGTCGGCTGCTACATAGTGCCGTCGGCTCCGGCCGGAACCCGCACCGAACTCTCCCAGCAGGTGCAGCTGCTCTACAAGCAGAAAGACAAACTCTGCCTGGACTTCGACGACCTGGTATACTTCACCCACTACATCCTGCACACCTTCCCGGACGTCTGTTCAAAATGGCAGGAACGCATGAACTACGTCATGGTAGACGAAGCCCAGGACTGCAACTCCACAGACTGGGACATAGTCGAAACCCTCGCAAAGCAATGCGGCAACCTCTTCATTGTGGGCGACCCTGACCAATCCATCTACGAATGGAGGGGAGCGAAACCGGACAGATTCGTAGCCTTCGACGCAGACAGCACCATAGTCCTCGACGAAAACTACAGATCCACCCCGGGCATCCTCGACGTGGCCAACTCCATCATAGTCAACAACCGGAACAGGATTGACAAACAGATGTTCACGCACAGGGACGCAGGAGAAAGCATAATCCACTACCACGCCCCTAACGAAAAACTTGAATCGGAATGGGTATGCACCGAAATCATCCGCAGGGTCGAAGAACAAGGCTGCTCCTACTCCGACTTCGCAGTGCTGTTCAGGGCCGCACACCTCTCCCGGACCATTGAGCAGACCTTCATAAGGGCAGGGGTTCCGTATGTGATGTGGGTCGGGGTACGCTTCTTCGAAAGGATGGAGATCAAAGACTGCATCAGCTACCTCAGGCTCGTGGCGACAGACGACGATCTTGCCTTCGAAAGGGTCATAAACACTCCATCCAGGAAAGTCGGCAAAATCACGCTTGAACTCATCTCTGCCTATGCCTCCCAGGAAGGCAGCTCCCTCTACCAGGCGCTCAAGAACCATCTGGACGACCCCAAGCTGGACAGGGAAGCCCTGCATCAGTTCGTAGCCCTGATAGAAGAATGCCGCTCGCGCATCTACCACAGCAGCGTCTGCGCCCTGCTGGAACACATACTGGAAGTCACAGGCCTGAAAAAGGAATACCGCGACGACAACGACGAACAGAGGCTCGAGAACATAACCGAACTCGTAAACTCCATCCGCATGTACGAGTCCGAACACATCGAATGGGAAACCCTCCCACTCTACGACTATCTGCAGGATATAGCCCTCTATACCAACGCCGACTATCGCAAGGAAACCAACAAGGTGAAGCTCATGACAGTGCATCAGAGCAAAGGACTGGAATTCCCGTATGTGTTCATCATCGGTCTGAGCGACGGCATCTTCCCCAATGCCAGGAGCATCAGGGAAAGGAAGAAAAATGCTCTTGAAGAAGAACGGAGGCTGATGTATGTGGCGACCACCCGTGCACAGAAATGTCTCTTCATGACCGAATCGGAAGGCTACAACATGCAGGCCCAGCAGGAAAAACTCCCGTCCCGCTTCATCGCGGAGATAAAACGCGAGCTCTTCGTGACTGAAGGCCGGATGGACGAGGCTCTGTGGAAACGCCTCCGGGACCAGGTGCAGAGCGAGAACCTCGGCGCTGTGACAGAGCCGGACGGGGAATCTCCCGATGCCGGATCCATCAAAGCCGGTTCGATGGTCACCCACAAGGTCTTCGGAGACGGCGAAGTCCTGGAAGTGGGGGAGAACGGCAGTTGCAAAGTCCTCTTCGACGGCGGGAAGGTAAGGTTCCTTAGGTCATCCATGCTGGAACTGAAGAAATCGATCCGCATACCCATAAAGACGGGACCGCGGAACATCTCGTAGGAATCATGATCGCATTAGCTGACTGCAATACCTTCTTCGCCTCGGTGGAGAAGGTTTTTCATCCGGGCCTGCATGGAAAGCCGGTTTGCGTGCTGTCGAGCAACGACGGCAACATTGTCGCGCTCACCTCCGAAGCAAAGGCCTTGGGAATAAAGCGCGGGGCTCCCTTCTTCCAGGTGAAAGACATCATCGAAAAGAACCGTGTGGCCGTATTCTCCGGCAACATAATGCTGTATGCGGCTATGTCCAAACGGGTGCAGAGCATAATGAAGAAGACAGTCTCCAGGACGGAGACTTACTCGATCGACGAACAGTTCCTCTACCTGGACGGATATGAAAGATTCTGCGACCCGGAACAGCTGATGCGGGACATGGTGGTGAAGATAAGGCTGTGGACCGACATCCCGGTGAGTGTGGGAATCGCCAGGACCAAGACCCTCGCGAAGGTCGCCAGCAAGTTTGCCAAACAGTACAAAGGCTACCGCTCGGTCTGCACGATCGACACCGAAGAGAAACGCCGCAAGGCCCTGTCCATGTTCGACCTGGCAGATGTATGGGGGATAGGGCGCAAGACCTATGAAAAACTGACGGCGCTAGGCGTGAAGACACCTCTGGAGTTCGCCGACAAGCCGGGGGACTGGGTGGACAGGCATTTCCACAAACCCGGCTACCAGACTTGGCTGGAACTCAACGGCATCCCATGCATAGACACGGAAGAAATCCTGCAGAGGCAGAGCATCTCCACGAGCCGCAGTTTCGGCGAGATGATTTCCACAAAAGAGCAGCTGAAGGCCTCCGTGGCCCATTTTGCAGCCAGCTGCTGCAACACGCTGCGGTCTCAGGATTCGTCGGCGGGCAGTGTCACGGTCTTCGCCTGCAGCAACCGTTTCCGCGAGGATCTGGAGCAGTACGCCAATATGGCCACGGCCTATCTGGATGTCCCTTCTTCGGACACCCTGGAAATCACTGCCGCCGCCCTGTCCCTGGTTGATGGGATCTACCGTCAGGGGATACAGTTCAAGAAATCCGGCGTCATCCTCGGACGAATCGTCCCGGGAAGCGTACACCATATACTCTTCGATTCCATAGGCAACAGGGAAGAGAGGGTGGAGCTTTCGCGCACTATGGATTTGCTGAACCACAGGTTCGGCATCAAGACCGTCGGTCTCGCCGTGGAAGGCGGAAAGTCAGAAGCCTGGAAGGTCAGGCGCGACCACGCCACGCCGAACTATCTGACCGACATCGACCAACTCCTGACAATCCGGATCTGAAAGCGCTCAGGGAGACTTATTCGAACTTTTTGACTATTGTGCGGCCCCAACGGTCTGTGACATGCACCTCGACGGAAGACATCGGCACAGACAGCTGGTACTTGAATAGGTGGCTGTTGTTGCTGTTGGAAGGCGGTTCGTCGCGGACAGCCATCAGCCCTTCGGCCTTCCAGATGACGTAGAAATGCTGGTATAGCGGATCCATTGAAGCATCGGTAGAAGCCTTGCACTTGGTCATGGCGCCCACCTTTGAGCCATTCACCCATACTTCAGGCGTAGACCAGAGATTGTCCCAGAGATACACATTGCAGTAGAGTGACTTGTCATCCACGCCGTCAAGGGCCTCCCCGGCGAACTCTCCGGGAGTGTAGAAATTCCAGTCGTGGTCGTAGTTCGCATCGATGGAATGGAACTGCCACTTGCTGGAAGTACCATCGATGTCCAACTCTACAAAACCCCGTGGGGTGCCATCCTTGCATACCTCGCCGCTGCATGACCAGCAACCGCCGCAGCGGGCCACCACATGGCTGTCCAGCGACTTCAGTCCGGAAGCATGCGACGACAGCTCGTTCGCGGTGTAGGAATAGTTCGAACCGAAATGGATGTGCCCGTACCACATATTCACATCGTAACCGGACAGAGCCTTTATCATACGGTCGTAATTCTTCGGGGCCGGGAAGGATGCGTTGTATTTCTTCGTGAGTGGGCAATGTGTGAATATATGCACGGGTACGCTCTTGGATACGAATGAAAGATCATTCTCCAGGAAGGTGAGAGCCTCCTCGTTGAGGCACTCTGCGTACTTGCTGCTGCCTTCTCCTTCACACCATGCGCAGCTGTCCAGGAAGATGAAATGCTGCTGTCCAAGGTTGAACGAATAATTATAGGGTCCGAACCAGTATGAGAAGTCTCTGACCGAATCGAAGTAGGTCTTCGCGCTCTGGAGATGGTCGTGGTTGCCTGGCACGCTGAAGGTCGTCACTCCGGTAGTTTTCTGGGTGGATAGATACGATTGGGCCATGCCCGGGACCTCGATCTCATTGGTTACCATGTCGCCCAGACTGATTTCGTAGAGTGGAAGCGTACTGGTTGAGGCATATTCCCTGATTGCGTTGCAGACATAGGTCCATGACTTGCCGGAGTGCGGACGGCTGCTCATCTGCTGAGGGTCGCCCAGAAGCAGGAGACGGAACTTGTCGGACGCGTTCTTTCTTGGGGTCAGTGCGAAATCCGCCTTCTGGCACTTCAGATTGCTGTTCACGGCCACGAAATCGTTCCATCCTCCCCAGGCGTTGCTTTTGAACTCATATTCCGAAGGCATGACCACGAACACATTCTGACATTTCTTTGTGTCGGGAACTATTTCGTAGGAACCATCGGCTCCTGTCTTCACGAATTGCGTTCCGTCGCAAACCAATACATCCTTGAGCCCCTTTCCGCTTGCGGCATCGGTCACCTTGCCGTAGACGGTAAAAACTTTGTAATCGGGATCTTTGGGAGTGTCTTTATCATCGTCGGAACCGCCCGTGACAGTGCCTGTGCCGGGTTTGATTATCGGAGACTGGATTTCGGGACCGCACGCACCGACCAGCAGAGCGAGCGACAGAAACAGATTAATGAGCATATTTTTTTTCATCAGGTTCAGAGTGTTGTGACGAGCCTATACATTTCCTCGGCGGTATCGGCGAAGTTGACAGCACCGGCGGCCACCAGTTCCTCCCGGGTACGGAAACCCCAGGTTACCGCCACGGCTGGAAGCCCGGCGTTCTGAGCGGTCTTCATATCAGTCTCGGAGTCGCCGACGAAAACCGTCTTTTCTAATGTGTCGCCCGCCTTTTCTTTTGCCAGTGCAATGATTTCATCCACCAGCGCGGTGTCCGGCTTGAGAGGCTTGCCCTCCCGGTTGCCGAAAACAGCCACCCACGGAATGTGCGGGAAAATGCTGCCTACCAGTTTCTCCGTACCCGCCTGGAACTTGTTGGAAGCCACGGCCAGCAGCCATCCCTCGGAGTTCAGACGGCCCACGATTTCCTTCACTCCTTCGTACGGGCGGGTGAGTACATCTATATGATCTATATAATAGGAAAGGAAATCCTTCAGGCACTCCTCAACCATGTCCTTATGCTCCTCGGGAAGAGCACGGGTGATGAGGTTGCGTACTCCGTGACCCACCATGCCGCGATAGGCTTCGAGGCTGTGGAGGGGGAATCCGCGCAGGGAAAGCGCGTGATTGACGGCGGTTCCAAGGTCTGCAATCGTGTTGAGCAGGGTGCCGTCCAGATCGAAAATTACAAGTCTTGCCATAACTCTGCGAAGATACTCAATTATCAAGAATATAAAAAGTTTTGCCGATATGGAATAAATTGCTATCTTTGCGGTCCATTTTGTGGCCTTGTGCCACGATAGTAACAAACAATTAATTATTAACAAAATGATCAAACAGTACGAAACCGTTTTCATTGCAACTCCCGTTTTGTCTGAAGCTCAGATGAAGGAAGCGGTTGCCAAGTACACAAATTACCTCAAGGAAAGAGGTGCAGAGATTGTGTACGAAGAGGACTGGGGTCTCAAGCAGCTGGCTTATCCAATCCAGAAGAAGACCACCGGATTCTATTATCTCATCGAGTTCAAGGCTGATACCCAGCTTATCGCACGCCTCGAGACTCAGTATCGTCGTGACGAGCGCATCATCCGCTTCCTCACCTTCGCTATGGACAAGCACGCCATCGCATATGCTGAGAAGCGTCGTGCAAACAAGCAGGCTAAATAATCAAGGAGGACTAGACTATGGCACAGAACAATGAAATCCGTTATCTGAACCCTCCTACAGTAGAGGTTCGCAAGAAGAAATACTGCCGTTTCAAGAAGGC
>JAKSJK010000054.1 GCA_024398095.1 Bacteroidales bacterium | reverse complement strand
CTGCGCTCCCGTAGGCGACACAAATTCTTGTGGCGGGAGAGAATGTCCCTGCTGCGCTCCCGTAGGCGACACAAATTCTTGTGGCGGGAGAGAATGTCCCTGCTGCACTCCCGTAGACGACACAAATCTTTGCGGCGGGAGAATATGGCACTGCTACGCTCCCGAATAGCGCGGATCTTGTTGTGGCGGGAGAATATGGCACTGCTGCGCTCCCGTAGACGACACATGCAATGGACGCAGCCTGGCAGCGGCCTCGCTTCGCTGAGCATAGGGTTATGCTCCGCTCGGCCATCTGCCAGAACTGCGTCCATATGCTGTTTCTCCCGTTATTGTTAATATTTGCCTTGTAATATTACCAATTATTGGTAACTTTGGACAAAACAAAAATCTTTATGAAAACAACATCGGTTGCTTTGGGACCTTATTTTGAGAATTTCATTGCCAGTACAATCCAGACAGGAAGATACAACAATGCCAGCGAGGTTATCCGTGCCGGATTACGTATGCTCGAAGAAAACGAACGCAAACTCCAGGAGCTAAAGGCTGCTATTGAGGAGGGTGAAAACAGCGGTAGGTATGAAGGGTTTGATGCGGAGGCTCACCTGAAATCATTAAAGGCAGTTCACAAGAATGGCTAAATATCACATTTCGAAAAAGCCGTATGCACACTTGAAATATTGCGCAATGAGCCCGGATGCATCTGCTATCCGGGCTTTTCTTTGCGGCGGGAGAGAACGGCACTGCTGCGCTCCCGTAGGCGACACAAGTCTTTGTAGCGGGAGAAAATGGCCCTGCTGCGCTCCCGTAGGCGATACAAATTCTTGTGGCAGGAGAAAACAGCCCTGCTACGCTCCCGAATAGCGCTGATCTTGTTGTGGCGGGAGAATATGGTCCTGCTGCGCTCCCGTAGGCGATACAAGCAATGGACGCAGCCTGGCAGCGGCCCCGCTTCGCTGAGCATAGGGTTATGCTCCGCTCGGCCATCTGCCAGAGCTGCGTCCATACTCCCGTAACCAATATAGCCTTCAAACATAAAAGGCGCAGGCAAGAGCCCGTTTGCTCGGACAAATTATGTTTCTATTAAATTGGACATTGGTAATCTTGTAGGATTTTTATTACCTTAAAAAAAATCTTAGAAGATTGTTTATGTCGAATACCTTGCAGTTGACTCTGTTGAGACCGGTAACGGGAACAGGATTCCTCTCTGGCTGTTCGGATTCCTGTCATAACTTCCTGACAGTTCCATGCAATCGATGTGAAGAATTTCGTAAAATTCCATTATCTTTGGCTTTGTCAGTAAAACACGTATATGAAAAACATTTGGAAACTTATAGCAGCTATCGCCATCGTCGGCGGACTGGCTGCATGCAAAAAGGAAAATACGAAAGGCCTTTCTGATCTCTCTGGCGGCTGCGAGGCAGTCGACCTCGGCCTCAGCGTCAAGTGGGCGGCATACAATGTCGGTGCCCAGAATGTCTATGGCGTCGGATTCTTCTTCGCATGGGGAGAGACAGTCGAAAAGGGCAATTATGCCTGGGAAAAATCGGGTGACTACAAATGGGGAATCTATGATGATGCTGCAACCCCATTGTATGGAATGTATAAGTATACGGGCAGTTTCGCCAATGGTGACGGTAATTCCGTCCTGGAACCTGGAGATGATCCTGCTACAAGGATGTGGGGCACCAAATGGCGCACTCCGACCGAGCAAGAGTGCAGGGATCTCTGCACCAAGTGCACCTGGACCTGGGATGACGCCAGGAAGGGTTTTACGGTCGAAGGACCGTCCAAGAAATCCATATTCATCTACGCCGGCGGCTATTACGAGGTCTCCAAGAATGTGAACGTGGGGCAGAATTGTTACCTATGGTCTTCAAGTCTGTCTGATTCGAATGCATCACGTGCCTTCGCCATCTACACCGGATCAAAGCCGTTGGTCTACACGGCCAGTCGCTTCTACGGACATAATGTCCGTGCCGTCACGGATTACTAGTCAAGCTGGAATCTCTTGCTTCAGGCCTCAAGATACAAAGAAAAGTGTGCGAATTGTCCGTATTCGCACACTTTTTTTCATCCCACGAATCGATTATGGCTTATCTGGATTGAGTAGTATGCTCCGCTCGGCAACCGCCCCTACTCCAACGAAGTGTTGCCCTTGCGGAGGCAGGAAACGATGTATTTGCCGTTAGTGCTGTACTCTTTCGATGCGTAGTTTCTGAAGCAAGCATCTTCTTTCATGGCATCGGACCAGTTCCAGTTACACCAACTCAATTTGATCTTCGAGTCATTGCCGCCATTGAGGATAGCCAGGAAATTATCCGACTTTCCCCTGCTGAACGAAACTCCTTCCAAAGTGGTCGTAGACCAGGAAGTCACGAAAATCGGAAGCTTAGGGATGTAAGCCTCCAGGTATTTGATATCGTCAGAAGCATACGGATCGGCAACCGCAACAGAATAAGAATACATTATGTCCATACCGTCATAGACAATCGGATCCTTGGCAGGATACTCCAGCAACATACTAGGAGCCCCTACGATCACCATCGCGTGCTTGTCCCCCTTAGCGATCTCAGGCAGCACGACTCCAGCATAATCCTTTATGTCCTTCCACAGATCTTCCGGCTTGGTGGTACCCTCGCACTTAGGCCCGCTGCAGATCTCGTACATGACATTATTGTAGCCTTTTCGATCCACGTAAAGGGCGACGTCCCCGAAAAACTTCTCAGGCTCCTTTGACATGTAATCCAGCGGATTGCCCGGCGTCGTAAAATGCCATGTCACAATAACGTACATACCCAGTTCAGCAGTATGGTCAATACATTTTTCTATCCACTCTTTGTTCACATAGCCACCGTCACTCACGTACATGGTAAGCCTGACCACATTCGCACCATTCTTCTTCATCTCGAGGAAGTCATCCTTTTGGTGGAAGCAGTGCACTTCCCACTGATGTCCGTGGGTAGCCCAGCCGCGGAGCTGCACCGGTTTGCCTTGGTCGGTACACAGCACATTATTCACGACCTTGAGGCGTCCCCATGCCTCTACATAATTATTGCCCTCGCAAGCCGACTCGTTGCTGTAGTCCATCTGATCGGCAGTGTATTCAAGCACAAACCCGCCCGGAGTCGGATTCTCTGGATTGTTCTTGTCGCAACCGGCCGCAGCAAAAAGGGTCGCAGCCGCAAAAAAAGTAAATAAAGTCTTGATTTTCATAGTTTGATCGGATTGAATTTTCGTCAAAGGTAGTAAAATTTCAGCAAAATCATGCCCAGAGGGAGATTGCTGCGCTCCCGTGGGCGATACAAGCAATGGACGCAGCCTGGCAGCGGCCTCGCTTCGCTGAGCATAGGGATATGCTCCGCTCGGCCATCTGCCAGAGCTGCGTCGAGGCTGCGACGTTGCGGCGGGAGAAAATGGTCCTGCTACGCTCCCGAATAGCGCTGATCTTGTTGTGGCGGGAGAATATGGCAAGGCTGCGCTCCCGTAGGCGGCACAAATTCTTGTGGCGGGAGAAAATGGCGTTGCTGCGCTCCCGTGGGCGACACAAATTCTTGTGGCGGGAGAATATGGCACTGCTACGCTCCCGAATAGCGCTGATCTTGTTGTGGCGGGAGAAAACAGCCCTGCTGCGCTCCCGTAGGCGATACAAATTCTTGTGGCGGGAGAAAATGGTCCGCCTGCGCTCCCGTAGACGACACTAATCCTTGCGGCGGGAGAATATGGCACTGCTGCGCTCCCGAATAGCGCTGATCTTGTTGTGGCGGGAGAAAATGGCCATGCTACGCTCCCGTAGGCGGCACAAATCGCTGCGGCGGGAGAAAATGGCGCTGCTGCGCTCCCGTAGACGACACAAATCTTTGTGGCGGGAGAATATGGCATTGCTGCGCTCCCGTAGGCGGCACAAATTCTTGCGGCGGGAGAAAATGGCGCTGCTGCGCTCCCGTAGGCGGCACAAATCGCTGCAGCGGGAGAATATGGCACTGCTACGCTCCCGTAGGCGACACAAATTCTTGCGGCGGGAGAAAATGGCGCTGCTGCGCTCCCGAATAGCGCTGATCTTGTTGCGGCGGGAGAAAATGGCCATGCTGCGCTCCCGTAGGCGATACAAATCTTTGTGGCGGGAGAATATGGCACGGCTACGCTCCCGTAGGCGATACAAATTCTTGCGGCGGGAGAATATGGCACGGCTACGCTCCCGTAGGCGGCACAAATCGCTGCGGCGGGAGAATATGAAAAGGCTGCGCTCCCGTGGGCGATACAAGCAATGGACGCAGCCTGGCAGCGGCCTCGCTTCGCTGAGCATAGGGATATGCTCCGCTCGGCCATCTGCCAGAGCTGCGTCGAGGCTGCGACGTTGCGGCGGGAGAAGATCGCTGTCCGGGCTTTGGGTTAGAAAGGCTGAGCTATATTTGGCAAAACAAATCCATTTAGCGATATTTGCATAAATTTCAATTGGTATATGAACTTCGACGACCTTGACAATGCTCTCGAGACGCTTTATGGCGAGCTTACTACGAGAATCATCCGTAACATCAACCATAAGTACCAGGCTGCCGGTACCTATGATTCCGTGGCTCGTGCTCTCGGCACTCCAGGCGCTGAAGTTTCAGTTTCCAAGTCCAAGGCGCTCCATGATTCCATTCTCGATCAGTGGAAGGCTTTGACCGATACCGAGAAGTTCATCCTTCTAAAGTACCAGCAGAGTGTTTGCGGCGAGGAGTATCGTGGCTATGAGGATGTCGATGAAAACATCTATTACGCGATGCTGGATCTGTTTTTCGATTACGTGAGCGACAATCCTGAGCAGGAGTAGCCTTAACAATACAGAAATGGGGTTGCGGCAGTCTCTCCCCATGCAAAATAGCCTAGGCGTAGTTTTGTAACTTTACAATATGAAAAGAATATCTATCCTATTTATAGTCGTTCTAGCCGCAGCTTGCAACAAGAAGTTTGAGCCTGTTGACATATCCCAGATACTCGACACCTCCCTTAACTCCATTGCCCTGTCCGAATACTCCAAGCCGTTCAGAACTGACGTCGCGTGGAATGTCAATGCCAGGAAATTTACCTATGCGCCATATTTCGACTTCTCGGAAAATACGTTGAGCAGCGACGAAAAGAAGCGTGTCGCGGGATATCGTTTCACGGTATACATGAATACCAAAACTGCGACAACATATGTGGCATTCAACGATTTCCAAAGCAAGTTTGTAAACCCAGGCCCGGGAGACACGACTTCATGCCGAAAATGGTCTTTCATGGCGAATGAGCCGAAAGCCGACCTTGGCCCCATATGGAATGACATCCCGTTTGCGAATGTATGGCTTATCGTCAGGGCGGTCGATGGCAATGGCAGAAACATCAAGGAAATCGGCCGGAGAGCATTCCTGCATGACAAGCCGTTCCAACTGACGACTTCTGCACCTGCAAGGCCTTATCGCGATGCGGCAATCAGGGCTCAGCAGTATCTGAATACCATGTCCGGCATTGCCAATTGGGAAAAAGGCCCGAGTCCGGACCTGAACTATGCCCATAATTCCTATGCCAACAAGATCATAGGAGAGACAGTCGCCATGGAGGTGCGTTATGCCCGTGAAGTCCCTGAAATTAAGGACAAGGCTCTTAAGATCGCCCATAACGCAGCGGATTTTCTGATTGCCCAGAGCCGGCCGAAGGGTACTGCGCTGGAGTATTTCACACCGACCTATTATGGCAACAACCTGAAGGCTGGAGACAAGGCAAACAAGGATGCGACCATGACTATGGATGCATGCTATGCCGCACAGGCTTTTCTCGACCTGTATGATCTCACTTCGGAAAAGAAGTATTACGACCATGTCCTTGGAATGGCACGTACCTACGCGAAGATACAGCTTTCGGACGGGTCGTTCTACAGCAAGATTAAGTTCAGCGACGGCACCCCTTTGACGGATGCCAAGGCAATGCTGCACCCGCTGCTCAATTTTCTCGTTCGCCTGCGCAACCAGTACGGTCTGTCCGAGTTTGTTCAATTGCAGGAGAAGTGTGAGAAATGGATGGACGAAGAAGCGTTGAAGACCTTTGACCTGAGAGGTCAGTTCGAAGACGTATCGGTCGCAGACATCGAGCCGTATGAGAACCTCACAAATTGCACTGCAGCGCCCTATGCGTCATACCTTCTCAATAAAAAGAATTGCAGCGGGATGGACATTGCCAATGCAAAAGACCTCATCCGCCTTTCGGAAGATCAGTTCGTCTACTGGGACGTACTTCGAAAGGCGGATGGGACCAAGGCTGTGAAGACGCCATGTGTGTTCGAGCAATACCACTACCCCACACCTGTCGACAACTCTGCATGCAATGTAGCGAACGCATTCCTGGACCTTTATGAGAAGACCGGGGACAGGCTCGCGTATTTCAAGGCTAAGGCGCTGATAGACAACATCACACGGGTTCAGGATGCATCTACAGGAATGATTCCCACCACCTGGGACGTCAGGTCCAATGAGAGCGGAAGAACCCTTTGGGTAAACTGCTCCCAGGCCGACATCAAGATCCTTTTCCGTATGGATCAGGTCGAGAAGCCTCAGTGGGATCGTGCAAAATAAGCCTGTCTATTAGTGCTCAATAACTACTGAACGGTCGAGTCGAGGGTCCTTGAATACGCTGGAAACCTTTGCGTCGAGGATCTCGATTCTGTCATCGTCAAGTCCGAAGGTCTTCATGATGTAGTTCTTCACAACCTCGGCACGCCTCTGGCAGAGCATGTTGTTGATCTTATCGTTACCAGTACCTGCATCGGCGAAACCTGAAAGCATGAAGTCGTGGTCAGGATCCTGACGGAGAATGTTCTGGATGTAGAAGTCGATGTGGAGCTTCTCGACAGAAGAGAGCTTGTAGGAACCCTTGTCGAAGAACACCTTGCAAGGCTCGGTACCCATCTTGAGGGTGATGAAGGTGGTGTCGTTGATGTAGATGTTGCCAGCCTTGTCTGCCTTGTCGGCAAGCTCCTTGTTCTTATCCTCGAGACCCTTGATGTCGTCAGCGAGCTTGTTCTTCTCGTTCTCGAGATCGTTAGCCTTGCCGGCGAGTTCCTCATTCTTAGCCTTTGCGTCAGCGAGGGCGTCCTGAGCCTCCTTGAGTGCGTCAGCGAGAGCGTCAGCCTCATCGGTGCTAACGCCGCGGTCCCACCACCACTTAGGGCTTACCTCAACCATGAGGCCGGCGAGGATTGAGATGTTGCTCATAGGATGGCCGGTGTTGGCAAAGATGTAGCGAGGGGTGATAAGTGTCTCGCGGATGTCGAGGGTGAAGTAGAGGCGGTCGCAGAGGTAGATCCTGTTGAGGAGACCTACTCCGGCAGCGAACTCATTGTCCACCTCGTTATTCTTGAGTTTGTACTTTACCTGGAGGGCATGCTGTGCCTCTTCTGAGATCTGGTTGTCATAGAAGCGCATCACGCCGAAGTGTGCGTAAGGGATGAAATCCCAGAAGCGGTCGCGGCGGTAGCCCCAGACGGTGTGGCTGAAGTTCCACATTGCGTCTGCATGGATGTATGCGAACTGGAAGTTTGCGAATTCGTCCTTGCCGGTGTTTACATTGTTGGTGATGTTCTCAGAACCGCGGAAGCCGTGATAGCCGAGACGTGCACCGAACTCAGGGTTCACCCACTTGCCGAAGTCGAAGAAGAGTGCCTCTCTGAAACCGCCCTTGGCATTGTTTGCAAGGTTGGTGTAGATGTTCATACCGGAGCCGAAATCGATGAACCAGTTGGAACCGAATGAGTTGGCAAGGTAAGGACCGCGGACGATCTTTCCGTTTTCATCCCTGTTGCTGTGGTCTTTTTCCCTCTTCTGTGCGAAGGATAGAGCACTCACGCTGAGCGTGAGGACAACTGCTGTGATAAGTTTAATTGTTTTCATATTGTAATACTTTTCAACTCTATTATTCTTAAGTAAACTACCAGTCTCTGGTGCAGGACTTGACAGTCAGGCGGTCGACCATGCCGTCCATCGCTGCAACCCTGGCGTTATAGTATATCTTCATGCTTTCGATGGCATCCTCGTAGGTCATCCACTCGTCGCCGTTCTTCATGCCGATATCGGAATTTGTCTGTGGCCACATCGCTCCGTCAAACTCGGCTGAGACAACGAGTTCACCGGCAATTTCGTCAATCTTGGAAGCAGGAGGCAGTACAGACTTGATCTTGCTCCACCTGTCCTTCATCGCATCTACGAAGCCCTGCTCACGCAGCAGCTTGGCATACCACCAGAACTTGTCGGTGTTGTCACCATAATTCAGGGTTTCCCACTGCCACTTGTCGATGGACTTTCTGAAAGTTACCCACGAAGTCACCTCTGTGATGGTCTTGTAGCTCTTGTACCTGATCATGTGAGGATAGGTATAGACATCAAAGTCCCATACAGGGCCATAGACCAATTTGCCGGCAGCTCCCGCCTTTCTGAGGTAAACGCTCTTCGGATGGCAGTAGTCGTGGTTCATGGCGAGTTCGCAGATGAGCATAAAGTCAGCCGCAGAGTCATAGTCAATATGGCTGCGGACGTACTCTATGGCAGAGAGCTCTGCCTGAGTTTTCGAAGACGACGATGTCAGTTTGCTGAGATTTGCGACCAAAGTACCCAGATCCTGCTTCAACGGGCTCCAGACAGTCTGCAGACCTATTTCGTCGTAATCGTTCTTGCTCCAGATCTTGATCTGGTAAGGAGGAGTCACATAGCAGTGATCGTCCGGTGCATCATCCTGGTTGTCGAATTCGAGCAGATAGCCGCAGTTCGCATATGAAGGAGCCTCAGCGGTTTCCGGACTCTTGGCATAGTCGCTCTGACGGGTTTCGTATTCCGGGAAGCCAGGCATGTTTACCCTGTTCTCATCCATCTTGATCTGCTCGCAAAGATAGTAGTTACCCACATACTTGCCGTTGAGCACCAGTTCCACAAACTTTCCATGAGGCTGCCAGCCGATGCCTGGGCCGTTCTCGGAAGGAACCGCCGCAACATTCTCAGCCAGGCCGTAGGTAAATGCATTCCTGATCAGAGTCTTATCGAACCAGTTTGCAAGAAGGCACCAGCGCTTGTGCTTAGGCATGCCCAGCACCTTCTTTTTGCTGGCGAGTTTCAGAGCTATCGCCTTTTTAGGGAAAGAGGCGCTGAAATTTCCCCTGAGCCTCATGCCGCAGTTCATCTTTTCGAGACTCACGGTGCCGTCCGGATTGTAGATTGCAATCTCGTGATCCTCTGCGAACTCACTGTCCTTCGGCGGAAGAGTGATGCCGGCAAAGGTAGAACCGCCCGCACCGGTGTAGTTGAGATTGGCTACAACTACAGGAAGACCGGTATTCCTGATCGACACGAGCTGCTCGCAGACCTCGTTCGTTGAAAGGTTCTTCACGGCAAAGAGCACGTCGTGGGTGAAATCCACGGTGGTCTTTCCGCTCTGCACTTCTCGTCCGTTTACTGTAACGAAGTACTTGGCAGAAGCATCCTCCATCTCCAGAGTCGGGATGAGTTTGAAATCGTATAGATAAGGGATCACCTTGACCAGGTTGCCCTCTGCGTCAGCTGAGACCTTGACACCGCTGGAAGCCTTCACCTTGGTAGTCTTGGATGAGGAATCATAGTAGACAGCGTTGTCGAGAATCGCAGGAGAATTCAGGCTGGGAAGGAAATAAATGTTCTTTATAGCGGAAGCACCCGGAGTAGATGCATTCGCAGTGACAGTCACCTTGTCAGAAGGCAGTTCGCTGAACTTCAAAGGCATGTCGTAGCAGTTTCCCTTGAGGAAATCACACTTCGCCAGGGTTGCATATGTAACTGAATGTCTGTCAGTGCGGACGGTGATCTCCACACTGTCCCCGGCCTTGATTTCAGGTGCCACGAGTGCGAAGCTCATGAAAGATCCATCGCCAACCTTCTTCAGTTCCCCGAAGGAAAGGTTCAACTGTGAAGCCGCATCGTCGCCTGTAAGTACACCTGTCTCTGCATTGAGCTTGAACTTGCCCACAATGTTTCTGGAAGCCGATCCGTCAGAGGCTGTCATCCAGAGCATATATGCGTTCTCATCCGCTTCTATGCCATCCAGTCCTGACAAATCTACTGAGAAACGCAGCATTGCGGTGGCTGAGGCAAACTGGAAATCGAGATTGTTGCCGTCAACTGCATATCTGCGTCCGTATTTGATGTCACCTTCTGCAAGGGACTCCAGGCCCGAATATGACTGACTTTCAGGGATTATGACGGATATCTGCTGATAGTCATTTCCAGCATCAGCATTATAAGGATAGTAGGCATATTCAGGATAGCCGAAAGCGATACCCTTGAATTTACCGTCCCTGGCAGGAGTTTTCAGTTCAGACACGAACCTGAGGTTGTAGCAGGCATCGCCATATACACCTATTTCATCCTTTGGAGTCCAAAGCATGGACACAGGCTCATCCAGAACGGTCTCTTCCGCCATCTGGGTCTTCGTGGCTACAATTTCAGAATGAGCCGTGATTTCCAACTCATTCTGAATAGTAGGATCGATTTCCTCCATCTGGCAAGAAATGCCGATGAAAAGAAGCGACAATATCGCAACAAACGAATGTCTTTTCATCTTTTAGATACCTGCACCACCGTCCTGGAAATCACCAGGGCCGGACTGAGAGTCTACTCCGGTCATCGTAGCTGTAGCCACATCGCGCACGCAGCGGATGAAGAAAGCAGGAGTAGTATCATTAAGGATTGTTGTCGTTTTTCTTTCACCATCGACGTAATTAACAAACGTTTGATTTACCTGTGATACGGCATATCCATTAGCTGTGTCTTGGAACAAGTGGTAGACTGGGGTAAAGTAGTGTCTGTCGCTGGTGTGGTTTGAATTGATAATTACATTCATTGATGTTCTCGCAGCCAACTCATACACGACAGAGCCCGAACGGCCAGGAGCAATCAAGGAGTCTTTAGGGACAAGCAGAGCAACCGCAAGAAGTTCCCTCTCATTTGGAATTCGCCACTGACCAAGGTCACTCTTATCAGGATTCTGATAGTAATAATCCTGGCAGAGATTGTCAGTCCTGATCCTGATCACAGTGAATACACTATCAGGTTCCGCACCTTCGACATTAGAAGGTACTTCAAGATTTTTCCGTGCAAGCTGGAATGACTCAGGAAGGATATTTCTAGCATCAAGCTGGAAATGATTCAGGTACTCTCCGCTCATTGGACCTCTGACACAACTTGGGTTCAAGTTGGTGGCCGTTATCGTATTGTTGGATCCATCATAATCCAAAAGTTTAGTCGGCGTATTTGAATAGCCCTTCAGGGTGCGGCAGCAAACCACCGAGCCAAGGCAAGGCTGGCTAGACCAACCTCCATACAAAGTAAACACATTGAGTTCCATGGTGTTGAAATGCTTGTGATCAGGAGAGCTTGTCCAATACCATCTGTTGTTATGGAGCTGATCATGAGCAAGATCATCATTTGGAGTCACAGGGTACGCACTTCCGAGAGCATGCTGTCCGAGAATGATACCATAGGCCTGCTCAGCAGCAGGGATATACCACTTAATTTCGTTTGCATCAATATAGCCATCACCATCTTCATCTCTATTCCTCGTAAGGAAGACAAACTGCGAGGACTGGGCGGCACTCACAAGCTCTCCATTATTGATATAAGTAGCCCACTGCCTATTGTTCGTCAATGTAAGCAGATTGTTTAAACAGTTATATTGGCCATTATCCTCAGAAGTACCACAGTTGCCTAGATTCTTAGAATTAGTCCTGTTCTTCCATGTATTATACCTTGTCTCTTCAATGGATTCTATACCGAAAGGATAGTAACTTTCTTCTTTATCAAGTCTGTACATCGTTTTGATGCTGTGCTGCTTGACATTGAAGAAGGCATCGCTGAAATAAGAACTGTGTGCATCAGCACTTACATGTGCATTTGCATTACCCACAAGAATCAATTCACGGTCATCGACATTCACATATTTAGTCAATGGAGTACTGTTATAATAAAACTCGTCAATGAAGATTGCAGTCTTGTACGAGCCGTCAGAAAGTGTGTAGTAAGTCTCACTGCCAGCTTTGATATCCTCCACAAGCCCAATGATATCAGTGTACATACTCGTATTCTGAGTTCCAGGGTAGTTTGGAATCTTACCATCGGAAGTAGGCTTGACGAACTTTACCCAGGAGATATCGGTGAGGACTGAACGGTCAGTACCTGACGCCCATGTGACATTATCGTCAAATGGAGTCTTTGAAATCACCTGATAATTCGGGAAAGTAGTCGTTGCAGGGATGGATGCAATTCTGCAGCAATAGTGAGCGTCGAAGACCATTTCGGCATCAGTCGGAGCAGAAACGAGGTTTCCCTCTGCACCAGGCTGTCCCTCGACATTGGTAGTAGCCTCAACATAGATGTTGTTCACACCGTTGACTGTCACGCTGAAGTTCTGCTTGGAATTCCTGCGCACTGTGAAGTTGGAATCGTCGCCGGTCGATGCAGAGAAATCACCCAGATGGATGGTGTAGGTCACGTCACCAGTTACAGCAGTGCTGTTGTCTGAGGAGATAGGACCGGCATAACGGCCCTTTACAACCACATATGTTCCATAGTCCGGAGCATAGGTGAAGGTGTCGTAATCAGCATTTCTCTTCTCCCTGCCTGCATAGCCGCCTGTGAATCCAGTCTTAGCGACCTGTGCATTCTCGTAGGTGTAGAAAGTGAAGGTGCCGTCGGTGAACTCGATGTTTTCAATCGAAGTCACGTCATCGTCAGACGTCACGATTGCAGGGATGCTGCCCGGATAAGTTCCGTTGGCAGGAGCAGCCGCGCCGTTCTTGGTCTGCCAGCCCTGACGCTCGAAGAGAGTGGACTTGACAGGATAATTATATATGGAATAGGACTGAGGCTCGAAATTTACGCCGGAGCCGGACTGGAACTGGAACTTCACCTTCGAAGAAATACGGCGCAGGTGGATCCTGTCAGTAAGATTGGTTGCGTCGCCGCCCAGGATGGTAACCTGGCCGTTGCTGCCGTAGAAACCGCTCATAAGAAGCGCAGCCTCGTTCATGTCGAGGTCATTCTTTCCAACCTGTGATCTTCTGACGAGGATAGAATGAAGGTCCTTCAGAGCTGTACTCTTCAGTTCAGACAGGCTCACGCCACCGAAGCCGATACGGTTGTAGTTGGCTACAGCGTAGAGATAGTAGTTTCCGCTGAGGAGCGGCTCGCCGTCACTGTCTGCATCCTTGGAACTGATTTCTACAGTGTAGATATAATTAGTGGAAGTGGTTTCATCGGGTTCTCCCATGTTGCTTACCCTGACCACAATCGGAGTGCTCTCGGCATCCTTGTAGAAAAGGAGTGCAAGGTTGTCCACTACGGTCTCCTGCAGATCGGTCGCCTTGGTGTTGGCAATGTCGGTCGGAGCCGGAGTAGTGATCTCCACGGTGAACTTGGTAAACAGGCCGGATTCAACCTGCTTGAAATCATCTTTCTTGCATGAGAAGGCAAGAAGAATAGCAGCAAAGGCTGCAAAAATTGAAATTGATTTTTTCATCTCCATGGTCCTCCTTAATCAAATGATACTGCGTTCTCGATGGTGATGTATTCATCCACCTCGACCTTGAGTTCTACTTCATCGACCAGGGAGCCGACCATGATTGCACACTCGGGCACAAGATCCAAACACATGGTTTCTAGCCCATTGTAGCACTTTCTAATATTTTTCATGACCAATTGTGATATAATTCACTGAATATTTACACTTTAGGCCGCAAAAATATGAATTTTGGTAAAAAAAAAAAAATGGTAAGCAAACAAATTTTTAAAAATAAAACCGGAGTTGCTTCAAAGCTGCTCCGATTTTTTGGCACGAAACCGTCTTCGAAAAGGCTATTCAGCCAGCTGGCCTCTTTGCCTGAGGATATTCCTCTTCATTTCCAATATCCTGGAAACGCTTTCATTTATCCTGGCCTCGGAAATCGTGCCGTTGGTCACGGCATTCTTGAGCCCGCTGAAGGCAGTGGCCAGATTCTGTGGCATGAGAATTATGTCTGCACCAGCCTTGACGGCATTGACGGCAGCCTGCTCGGAATTATATAAAGAGGTAATGGCACCCATGGCCATAGAATCGGTAATTATGATGCCCTGATACCCAAGCTCTCCCCTGAGTTTGCCGGTGAGCAGCTCGCTGGAAACGGAAGCAGGCACATCATTTACCGTGACATTGGTTGCTGTAACGTGCGCAGCCATGATCATCTGCGCTCCCTGGGCGATTGCAGCCTTGAACGGCAGCATTTCGCATGCGAGCATCTGAGCCCAGGTCTTCGGCGCCTCTGCGAATCCGCTGTGAGAGTCGCTCTTTGTGTCACCGTGACCGGGGAAATGCTTCAGACAGCCCTCCACGCAGGCGCTCTGGAGTCCGCCGAGGAAGGCCGGAACCATTGCAGCAGCCACAGAGGCGTCGGTGCTGAATGCCCTGTCACCGATCACAGTATTAGCCGGGTTGGTGAAGACATCTGCAACCGGGGCAAAATCCAAATCGAAGCCATAGCGGTAAAGGTAGGTACCTATATTTATACCCGCGTCACGCGCGTCTGACGGATTGCCGCTCTGCCCCACAGCCAGCATGCTGGTGTAGGTCGGAACGCTGAAGGCTGAATTCTTTCCTATGCGTGCAACACGCCCGCCTTCTTCATCGACTGTGACGATCGGGTATATCGGCAGATTGTGGAAAGCCTTGTTCAGGGCTATCAGCTGGGTTGGATTCTGGATATTGGCAGCAAAGAGACAGACGCCTCCGACCGGATAGGAAGCAAAGCGGCTTGTCATGGTGCTGCTTGAAGCGGTAACCGAAGACGAAGTACCCAGCAGTGCTTCCGGAGTCACAAAGAACATCTGTCCTATCTTCTGGTCAAGGGACATCTCGGAGAGTTCCGGGATGTTGGAATAAGTGACCTCGGTGGATTTCAGCGCATAGCCATTCTTTTCTGCAGTCGCATCCGCAAAACGCAGGTTGAAACTGTAGGAACAGCCGGCCGCGAAATCGCTCTGGCACTCGAAATGGGCATAGAGAGTGTGGCGGGTGGTCTCGACACGGATACCCACCTGGTCTCCAAGACGGAACGCAGGTGGAATTTCCTCTCGAAAGTGAGCCAGTTTTCCAAAATGAAACTGAGCCACTTTTCCAATCGAAACTGAGCCACCTTTCCAATTGAAAGTGAGCCAGCCTTCCAGAAGCCCGAAAACTACGTTGTAAAACACAGCCTGAGAAGCTAGTAACATAACCACGCCAAATGGCCGTAGACAGGCCTGTATGGCAGTGAAAAAGAGAAACCGATCACTGGATCACAGTGACCGGTTTCTTCTGTTTTATTCGGCTTTTTGAAATGCCTTTTTTTGCTGTTTTATTTCTACGCTGCCGCAGTCCTTTTTATCATTTCGCCGCAATGCTAGGTATCGGTTTTAGACGACCGACAAAGTGGCTCAATTTGCATAGGATTTTCCAAGCGGAATGACGATGGTGAATGATGTGGAGTTGCAGGAGTTTGTGGTGACGTTCAGACGTGAGTGGAATGGTGAGGATAATGGTGGAGTTGATGTTGCAGATGGTGAAGATAAACCATTGAATGTCAATAAAGATGGTCTAGACGATGGTAGAGATGATGGTGGAGATGATGATAGAGTTGCGCGTGTGCCTTATAAGGAGTTGCCG
>JAKSJK010000053.1 GCA_024398095.1 Bacteroidales bacterium | reverse complement strand
AAAAACGGTCTAAACAGTCCAAACAGTCCAAACAGTCCAGAAAGTCCAGAAAGTCTAGACAGTCTAGACAGTCTAGATAGTCTAGATAGTCTAAACGGTCTAGGACGTATATGACGATTTCTTAAGTCCCATTTCAAACAGCACCATCGCATCCGCCAATACACAACTTATGCACAAATTTGTGCATAAATTTGTGCATAAGTGGTCTAACTAATTGATAATCAATGGTGTTAGTGGAGATGGGCGGACTCGAACCGCCGTCCAAACACCGCACCGAGCGGCTTTCTACACGCTTATCCGTCCTTTGGTTGTCGGCCTCAGGCTGCCGGAAGGCGGGCCATCTGAGGCTTATCCTTTGAATCTTAGGCAGCTTTAAAGGAGTCCGCTGCAGCATCCGGTTTGGATGATACCCCTGATTCAGGACATAACCGGCCTAAAGTCCTGAGGGATACTCGTCGGCCCCGCAGCCTTGGCGAGGCGGATTAAGCTAATTAGCTCGGCTAATTACGCAGCGAGTGCATAAGAGTTGTTGCCAACTAATGTTTTGGAATCTGAGATTAACGGGCTAGGTCCCCACGCCCGACGTGCTTACCGTCCAATGTCAGATGCTGTCAAAACCAAAACATCCCCATTGCCTTTATAAATACGTTGCAAAGATATAAATATTACATCAATACGCGAAAAACTTCATTCTTATTGAGAAATAATTCGCAACTTTGAGCCAGAACAAAGCCGGAATGCACCGGACACGATATGAAACGAATCCACATCATCCTCATTGCAGCGCTTCTCTGCGCTCCCCTCTCCTCGCTGGCGGCAAGTCCACAGACGAAAAAATCAAACGACAAGGTTGTAGAGAAAATCCTTGAAATCGGCAAGACCGACAACCGCACCATGCAGCATGACGACTTCCTGGCAAACAGGATCGGCGGCAGGCCAGTAGGCTCACACAACCTGCAGGACGCAGAAGCCTGGGTCGCAGAACAGTTCCGCAGCTGGGGTCTGGAGGTTATGGTACAGGAAGTCGGAGAAATGCCGGTCGGCTTCTCACGCGGCCCATGGTCAGGGCACATGATCGGCGGCAGCGGCATGCAGCTGCACTTTGTCACCCCTACCTACACCGCAGGCACCAAGGGCCCGCAGAAGGGACATGTGCTGATCGCTCCAAAGGACCAGAGGGAGTTCGACAGGATGAAAGGAGCTCTAAAAGGCGCCTGGGTTCTCGTAGGTGGCAATTCCAGCGGCAGACCGATAGCTGCCAGGGATTCGGTGGCCTTCCTCGACGAGATGAAGGCGGCAGGTGTGCTCGGCCTCATCCAGGCAGCAGACCTCCCGATGCAGGCGCACTACGACCGCAACTGCTTCAAGCTTACCATGGACACACTTCCGACAGTCTGCGAGATCAAGCTTGAGAGAGCCCAGTACGACGAAATAGCCAGGATGGTGCGCGAACACCGCGACTTCCAGCTGGAATTCAACATACGCAACAACTTCTTCAAAGGTCCGGTCAAATACCACAATGTGATCGGTATGATGAAGGGCAGCAAATACAAGGACGAATACGTGCTGCTCGGCGGACATCTCGACTCATATGACGTGGCTACAGGTGCAGTCGACGACGGCAACGGTGTGTCCGTGGCAATGGAAGCGGCACGAATGCTCGCAGAAAGCGGTGCAAAGCCAAAGCGCAACATCATGTTCTGCATATGGACCGGTGAAGAATTCGGTCTGCTCGGATCGAAATATTTCGTCGAGAACAAGACCGTTCCGCTTGAGAAGATATCAAACTACTTCAACCGTGACGGAGGTCCGCTTGCCGCAGCGGGCATAACCGTACCGGAAGCCATGTACGAAGACTTCGAGAAGATCTGCGAACCGCTGCAGGACTACACTCCTGACATTCCGTTCACAGTCAGCAAGCGAGAGGGCGAGCCGCAGCCGCGTTCAAAGTATGCAGGCGGCTCCGACCACACCCACTTCATGCTGGGCGGTGCTCCGACAATATCCTTCAACGAAAGGGACGTAAAGGGATACAACTTCAACTACCGCGTGATCTGGCACACCGAGAGCGACAACTACAACATGGTCTACCCGGACTACATGGAGCACTCGGCCGTGGTTACGGCTGTGACTGCATACGGTGTGGCAAACCTCGATCACCTTCTCTCGAGGGAAGGTCTCTACAAGGATTAACTCCCCTACTTCTTCTTCGGCTTGAGAGTGTTAGGCTTGCAGTTGAGCATATGCTCGTAGATCATCACATTGCACAGAAGGCCTGAGATACGCACATAGAGCGCTCCCCTGAGTGCCATGCCAGCCATGATCACACCCTTGGTGCGGTTCAGTTTCATCTTGCAGACAACTTCACCGGACTGGAGATCGGTCACAGTAAGAGTGCCAACGGCAATCATACCACCGTTCTTCATGCTGTTCTTCGTGCCGCCCGCAGTCCAGAAAGCAGCGGCGCCGCTACCTGTGTCCAGGGTGTCGATGTCATACTTCATCTCGTACCTGCAGACAGGATCCACCTCGTCTTTAGGAGGCAGCTGGATGCAGTTGAGTTTCTTCTTTCCGCGGCTCAGAAGGATTCTCATCTCTCTCTGAGCCATCTGGAAAGACTCATTGAACGACTCCTCGCTTTCCCTCTGGAAAAGAAGTCCGTTCACCTTGGTCAGGTTCCAATCCTCATCATACTCGACATCGACAGCATGACTTACATCCATGATAACCTTAACCGTTTCTCCGCTTCGAGCGAAATCAACACTGCCCTTGAGAAGTTCAACACTATCCCACTCCTGGGCTGAAACTGCCACGCAACCAAAGATTGCAAGGATAAAAATGAAGGTTTTTTTCATAGTTTAATATCAATGGAATCTATATCTCACACCTACGCTTGGACAGAACATCATAAGTCCGTCCTTATACAGTCCGACCGGGCGATGATACATCCAGTCGCTGCAATGGCCACCGAAAATCGGGCGCATATCAAGGGATATGCTGAGTCCGTTTTTCATATTTACTTCAATACCCAGACTAAGCTGGATACCGAACATTCCGCCTCCGAATGCCTGGGAGGCTCCGCCCCAATCGTACCAGTAACCGGTACAGAGGCCGTCACCTACCCAACCTGCCGCAAGTCCGGCACCGGCATAGGCATTCATATCTCCGAAAGCCACCCAATCCGGATGGGCAAAGATGTAATTGCAGAGAACGCTGCCCCATCCGCCTGCAGTCAAACCGTAATCATGGGAAAAAACTGCATCCGCCTCAAAGAACATATTCTGATTGAGGGTATGCTGATAGGAGGCGCCGAAGCCCTCTCCGCCGAACACGCTCAGATAACCGCCGATCGCCCTTGGCTGTGCAAGTGCGCTGGCTGCAATGACAGACATTGCAATAAGTAGGAACAACTTTTTCACAATAAAAAAAATGGAATCGTGATTCAAATTTAAGATTCACGGTTCCATTTCCTTTATCAATTCAAAAAACTGGCTATTCAAATTGATAAAACTATGACACTATTGTCGTTTCAACAAGAAAAATATTTGCAAAAGTTCACTTTCCCTTCTGGGTCACGTAGATGGTAATCTTCCTATCCTTGTTATCGACAAGGTAAAGTTCACCTTTTCTCTTCTCGGAATCCTTGTTCTTCTTCACATGGAAGGTCTTTCCGCCATCCTCGAGATCGTCTTCCTCAAGCCACTTGCAGTTGGTACGGGCCTTCTTGAGCTCGGTCTTGGAATCAGTATAGATCCTGATTGAGTGATCTCCTTCTGCAGCATCAACTGTATAGTAGAGCTTCTTCACATAGAACGAAGGATAGTAGCCGTAGGTTTTTTCCTCCTGGGTCTGTGCCTGAGGCTGTGCAGCTTCTTCAGCCACAGCGGCGGCAGCCTCATCCTGAACTGCTTCAGAAGAAGGGGTTGAAGTGGAATGTCCAACAATGTAGCCGACAGCGCCGGCAAGAAGCAGCGCAAGAACGGCAATGGCGATTTTCAGGTTCTTGTTTTCCATATTCAATGTTTTGATTTTGACAAATATACAGAAATAATCCTATATGCAAGATAACTCAGGCAGATAAGTAGGATTGCTGACACGAATAAGACAACTATTCCTTTGGCTGCCAAAGCCTTAGGGTCACCTGCAATAAGCTGGCCGATGAGCAGGAAGGCAATTACCGCGATAGTGATGCAGAAGCAGGTGACAGCCAGATGTGAGAAGGAACGGACCGCCTTTTTCATCTCGGCTCCAGGCTCCACCTCAGCCTGCGGATCCTTGTAGGCCTCCATGGCAACATAGCCCTCCGAACTGCGTCCCTTGATTGCGGAGCAGATCTCAAAGAAACCAAGCATGAGGATAGGGAAAAGACCTCCGGAGATGGACTCTATGAGGCTGGCCTTGGATGCCGCAGCCGGCACGAGCGCTGTCAGTCCGTAACGCAGCGAGAAGCCCACAATCCAGGAAACAGCCATGGCTATCACAAGCTGCTTTCCTGTGAGACGCTTTGAGAAAAGTCCCCAGATGGACGGGATGTAGAGCGGACAGAGCACCATAGTGAGGATGGTCACGACGACCTTTTCTCCGCCTCCCGCGAACGGGATCAGCATCGCGATGCCGAGAATCACCAGACCGAAGACCAGAGTGAAGACGCGTCCCACGCGGATGCGCCTCGCCTCCCCTGCTTCGGAATTGCGTCCGATATGTCCCCAGATCTCGTAGGTAAAGACATTGGCGTAGACGTTCAGGGTGCCGGACACATTGCTCAGGGTGGCCGAGAGCATGGCAGCGAGCATCATGCCCAGCATGCCCGGCATCAGCACCATCTTGCACATATTCACATAGGCATGTTCGCCGTTTACGGTCATGGTCTGTGCGTCCACATCAAGTGCGAGCCCAGGTTCCATGGTGCGGTATATCATCGTCGGCAGGTACCAGATCAGCGGAGTGAGGAAGTAGAGGATACCGATGAGATAGGTACTCTTCTTGGCGTCCTTGACAGTCGGCACGCTGATGTAGCGCTGCACAAACGGCCAGTCACCGCCTATGAGTCCCACATGGAGAATGGTCCAGAGAATGAGCCAGAACCAGGTATAGCTTGGAGAGGTCCCGCTGAAAAAGCCAGGAATCTCACTGGCCTTGGCAACGAAGGAATCCACACCGCCGACTGCATGGAAAGAGAGCGGGAGCATGAACACAACCACGCTCAGCAGCACTCCGAACTGGATCACATCGGTCATCAGCACTGCCAGGAAACCTCCCGCCATGGTGTAGACGATGGTGATGAGTCCGAGGATCAGCAGCGCCCACCAGATGGAAATCGGGATCAGGGCACACATCACTACGGCCACGGCATAAAGTGCAACTGCTGTGTGCACCGCCCTGCCGACAATGCCTGCAATGGTGTAGAAACTGACCATGCTGTGGCCGAAACGGACCGTCAGATATTCACCCGGAGACTTGATACGCAGGCTTCTCCACCTGCCTGATATCCATTTTCCGACTATGATCGACGACACACCCAGACACAGGGCCACAACAGCCGCCACAAGGCCGGACTTGTACGCCACACCGCCCCATACGACGAAGGTGCTGGCCGAAAATATGGTCATATACGACGACACGCCGGACAGCCACCACGAGGAGTTGCGGCCGGCGATGAACATATCTTCTGAATTCTTGATCCGGCGCGACATGTAGAAGCTGACGCCGATGAGCCCGAGGAAGTAGGCGAATATGACTATATAATCGAGAACACTCATCTATCTCATGTTTTTGGTAAAGGTCTTCGGACGCACTACGGTCTCGGTCCATTCGTGGCCGAAGCAGTCGGTAACGGTCACTTCCAAAGTAGTGTCAGGAGCTCCGGCACGGACGCGGAACATGTGTCCTGTCTTCTGGGCCACGTTGAACTTATCCTGCCACCTTGGAGCGCCGTTGTCGTCCCAGCTGGCGCGCGGCAGATGGTGCGAAAGTGTGAACTGAGGATTCTCGGACGGCTTTTCGACAACTTTCAGTTCCCTGCCGTTCTCCCTCACGCTTATTTTCCAGCCGGTCTCCCAAGCCCATACATGCACATACACCCAGTTATCCTCGATGTCGCTGTAATCGATATGTTCCGGATTATGTTTGAGGAAGGAGCGCATCTCTCCGTTGCGTCGGTAGTAGTCGCGCACGGAGTTCATGTCGAAGACGCGGAACTGCTTCTGCGCGCCGTCGTCGTTGGACACGAAGTACCACTCGACCTTCTTTCCGTCCATCGGGAACACCTCGAAGCCGGCTGGACCGCCGTCAGGAGCGAGGCTCAGGCAGTTGCGGGATCTGGTCTGCCACCAGCAACCGCAGGCACTGGTTATGTTGTGGTCAATGATGTTCGCAATCTCTGGGAAGGTGCTAAGATCGTCGGAGCCGTGACAGCAGAGGTTCTTGTGGACATGGCCGCTGATGATGTGTACCTGCTCGAATTCGGCGAACTGGGCGGCGAAATCTCGGCAGAGCTGGTCTGTGAACACGCCGTCGATGCGGAACTTAGTCAGTATCTTCCCACCTTTATAATATATAAGCGGAGAATGCATGGTCACCACTATCGGCGTGGTCTTGTCGGTCACGGTCGCCAGATCGAGACGAAGCCATTCCATCTGGTCGTCGGTAATGTAGACGTCGTAGTCGCGTTTGCCGGTTATGCCTTCGTAGCTGTCTATACGGCCTTCGCTGTTGCGGTAGACAATATTGTCGAGCATCACATAGTGGACGTCGCCCAGGTTGAAGGAATAGTGAGTCGGGCCCATAACCTTGCGGTAGCGGGCAGAGGCGTCGAAGTCGGTGTCTTCGCTCCTCGGGGTTGCGCCGTCGTTGTCATGGTTGCCCATCACACAGAACATCGGCACCGGGAAGGCGTTGTCCGCCAAGGTTTTAGGAAAATCCTCGATTGCGTAGAGGTTTTCGTACCAGTAGCGGTCGTAGCTGCTGTCGCCACCGTTGATGCAGTAGACGCGTATTCCCTGCTCCTGATACTTCCCTATTTCCTCGCGCAGCCTAGGCACGAACACCTCTTCCAGCTGGGTCTGGTCGTCAAAGACATTCGCGAGATGCAGGTCGCTGAAAGCTACGATTGCGTGCTTGCGGTTGTCGACCGCGGTCAGGCTGAAATTATGCTCTTCCGGAGCAGAATCCTCGGAGAGAGCCTGCCAGAAACTAGGCATTCCATTCTTAACTTCGACCTCGGTGCAGGACGGGATTGACACAAAGACGCTGCCGTTACGCTTGTCGGAGTCGAGGAAATAGCGCCCTTTCTTGTCGGTTGTAACGACTTTGCAGCCGTCAGATACGACGACGCCAGGCATGGCAGTTCCATCGCAGCATACAGTTCCATATACAGTGCAGCCTTTAGGCAGCTTCGGAGTCTTCGCTCCGAGTGCAACAGTTCCTGCAAGCAGGATAGCTATTGCCGTTAAAACTTTGATTCTCATATCATTGCGCCCATTTCCCTGAGCGAGGTTACTAGTTTGTCGATGTCGGCGTCGAGTACGCTGCAGCCGCTTTCACAGCACTGCGCGGCAGCCACACCGACGGCCTGCCCCATTCCCATGCAGGAGGCCTGTACGCGGAGGGAGGCGAAGGCAGTCTTGTCGGCAGAGAGGCAGCGTCCGGCTACGAGGAGATTCGGGAAGCCCTCGGCGATGAAGGCGCGGTACGGCACATACGCCGGTTTTTCGAGGAAGGTCACATTCTGGGACGGTCCTTTCGCCACGTGAATATCTATCGGATGAGCCCCGCGGGATACGCTGTCTTCGTAGTGGAAGGCGTTGACATATTCCTCTCCCGTGATGGTGTGTACACCTTTGATTCGCCTGGTTTCGCGGACTCCGGCTGTCACGGCTACGGCGCTGACATAGCAGTTCTTGAATTCTTCGAAGTTCTCCTTGAGTACCTTTGCCATCTTGAAGACCTGTTCACGAAGTTCGCATTCCGCGCGGGTGTAGTCGCGGTTGTCGCAGGCGTCGGCTGCCGTTCTGGTCATATTCACCGTCACCACGCCAGGCTGCAAAGTAGTGCAGAACCATGGGCCGCCGAATTCCGGGATACCGAGTTTGTCTTTCAGTTCTATGAGCTTTTCGCGTATCGGCAGGCAGTGGCAGTTTACGCCCTGCTTGTTGTGGTGCATGGCGTCTTTTACGACCTCCGATTCTGTATCCACTCCGCTCAGTACAAAGTAGGTAGAGAGCGGCTGGAGCGGCTTGCCTTCCAGGTCCTGCATCGGTACATGTGCCATATGTGCGAGGTCTGCGTCTCCCGTACAGTCTATGAAAACCTTGGCTTCAATGGCTTCAGTGCCGTTTTTATTCTCTATGATGACCTGACGCACGCTACCTTCTTCGCAGATGCAGCCGCTCAGGTACGAGTGCATGTAGAGTTCGACTCCTGCTTCGAGCACCATACGCTGGCAGCAGAGTTTGTAGAGTTCCGGTTCGAAGGCGACGTTGCCAAGCGGCTTTTCAATGAGGCCGCCTCCCATGGCCTGCAGCCTTTCGCAGAATTCCCATGGAATGCCTCCGATGACCTTTTCGCCACTGTAGGTGAAGACGCTGAGGGGCGCGACGATGCCTGCTGTGGCCATTCCGCCGAGGAAACCGTATTGCTCGATCAGGGCGACCTTAGCGCCTTGTCTTGCTGCCGCTATTGCGGCTATGAAGCCAGTCGGGCCGCCTCCGCAGACTACTACGTCGTAGCTACCTGCAACCGGCACCGATTTTTCGATACTTACTGTCTTTGACATAATAATTATGCGTTTTCACAAAAGTACGAATTTTTCGGCGGCGGTGGTGCACATTCTTCCCTTTTTTCGGCGGCTGTGGTTCGCGGCCCCCGTACACAAAAACCGCCGAACTGAGTCAGTCCGGCGGAATCAAAACTATCAAAATCAGACTATCTATCAATGACAGGAAGAACAACGAAGGCATCTGAACGATTTGATACTTGATGCATCCAAATCTCCATTTCCTTATTAGGGTCAAATGCTCCGTAAGTATACAACACGGCATAAACCTTTGAACAGTCTTCATAAATAGGTCCATCAGAAGTCATGAAACGCAGCATCTGAGAATGATCCATCGATACATATTTAAGAGGATCAACCCTCAACATCAATACGGCTCCGTTCGGTCCGACCACCTTCATATAATGCATGGTAAGTCCCGAGTAAGAATAGCTTTCATACGATACCGTACAATACAGGAACAACTCATTCAAATCGGCATGGGAAGGAGTATGCCACTCGCCACCCAAATATCTTACGGCAGGATCGTCTGATGGAAGCATCTTCGTCAAGCCATCGTAATAAGGATGTCCCGGAATATTACAGTACTTTGTCATCACAGTCTCACCGTTTACCTGTGTTGAATACTTATAATTCTCGTAGTAACCGTCTGCCGATGCCCACTGGAATGAAAGCGGTTGATAGAGTTTATCAGGTGTACCATATGCAAAGTCCGGCTGATTGACATAGTTCAATGACTGAAGACTGATACAGCTTGGTGCCCACTTCTTTCCGGATGGAAGTCCCAGATCGATGTAATCGTAACCATTGTACCTATTGTACTGAACAATGGCCAACGAGTAAGTAGCCAAACGGTTGAGATCGAGGGTATAAGCGAATGTGCAGGCGCTCATTCTGAATTTATAGTCGTCGGTATTCTTTGTAAGACTGAAAGTTACATTATCACGTCCGCACGACACGCCTCTGATCCATGAGTCACCGATTGGGTTACCCTTATACAAATCCACGTACGCACCGGTTCTAGGGTTGGTAATGGTGAATTCAATCTTCACGTCGCTGTGATCGAGATGATCATAAAGAACATAGTTGCCCATGACATCGTCATTCATCAAATATTTCTTAGGAGTGATGGTCACCGGGTCACCGGTCTGCGAGATGCTGCCGGTAGCAAGATATTCCGATTCAATGCCAGGAATCCTGAATTTTGCGACAAAGCCTGCGGTTCTGACCTTACCTGAAACATTCGGATTCTCTGCAACCTCAATCGTCTTGACATATGTCTCACTGACAGCGTCCCAGACAGCAGGAGTACCGTCATCCGCAAACCAGTCAGGCACAGATGTGATCTCGACTGTACCCTTATGCTGAGGGTCATCATTCGCAACATGGATATGGAGAGAAATCTTCTTCTTGGTGTAGTTGGTCACAGGGACTTCATCGATTGTAACCACCGGTGCGGCAGGCGCGCCCTCCTGAACAACCGTTTCAATAAGAGTGGCGAAATTATGAGTATCGTCATCACCCACGCGGTAGCGTATGTTGAATCGGCCGGTCCTGGACTGCGTTTCGCCTGGAGTCCTTCCTTCCGCATGGATCACAGCGGAATTTCCGCTCTGGGACTTGACACTCAGCCATGAAGCAGACGGTTCGATGACAAAACGTCCGCCAGTTCTCTCATTGGTTGCAGAATAATGGATCGTAATGTCCTCTGCCTGCCAGCCGATATTGAAAGTCCTGCCCTCTTCTACCGTAATCTGCGGAGGATCCATAGTCTGATGGATGTTGAGATCCAGGCTCGCAAGAGTAACCTTGGACTTGTTCACATATTTAAGGATTGCGTACACATGTCTCTGAACGCCATATTCACTGTGCTCGGTGAAACGCAGTTTTACGGCCTTGTCGGTGATGCCCACAACAGTCATCCATGGCACGGTCTCGGCCTCCATAACAAGGCTGGCACCCTCGACAGGATTCTCAATGGTGAATGGAATTTCATATTCCTTTGCCGTATAATCCGTCACGATGACATGTTCATCAATCTTGATGGCAGGAGCCGCCGTAATGCCGGACTGCTTTACGGTAACATATCCGACCGCGTAGACAGGCTGCGTAACTCCGGATCTGTGGTAGTTGAAGGAAACATATCCTTCCCTTGCTGCTGTATTGTCGTTAGACTCGATGGATACTATAACATAATCTGCGGCCCCCTCCTTGATACGCATGAAATCGAGTTTACTCACACCGATATCTAGCATTGCATCATCCTCAGGGTTGTCAATCCTGTAGTTTATGCGCAGGTCCTGTGCCTTGCTGTCGAGTTCCACAGTCTCGGGATAGACAGTGACTGAAGGTGCCTGGTAGGCAGTCTGGATGACATTGAATACATCAAGGTTGTTACGTACATTGCCGTCCCTGTCCTTCGCGTAAACTCTCACACGAGCATCTCGCTCACCATATTCGTTCTTCTCGACATCGAAAGTGACTTTACCGTTCTCCACTTTCAAATTGTTTATCCATAAAACACCGCATTCCGCCTCAAGGGTCATCCCAGGGCGGGCAAGCTCCACAGAATAACCCATGGATAGGGTCTTCGCTTTGTAGTCCGTTTCAAGTTGTTCCTTTTCAAATATGATTTTCGGGAGCCCCATGGTCCTATGGATTGTGATTTCTCTCGATTCCGCACCGGGATAAGAGAGCACACACTTATGATCGGCCTCCTCCGGGAGAACTGGGAGAGTGAATTCAATGGTAGAGTAATTAACTGAATGGGTAACTTTTGCCTTCAGGTCGTCATCAACATCAACAGCAACACCCACACCAGGAATAAAACGATCATAAGAAATACCGTCAATGTGTTTTTCTAGGCTGCAAATGAATGTTGCTGAAGTAACAGCTACATCTACATCTATGCCGCACTCGCAACAGATACAAGTGTAAGGCTCCTTATCAAATTGAGTTACCTTGAGCAATTTATATTCGCCAACGGTAATGCTACGATACAATTTATCATACTCCAACTCCCCAATTTCTTTTCCATCTATAAAGAGGACATTCTTCGCCTGTTTGAAAACAGACTTTTTTTCCAAGGAGAACTCACTGGCTTCTGATAGCCAGATTGTACCATTGGCAACGCCATAAGAATTCCCGGATTTCATGACCGAAACATACCCGTCACGGAAATCCCAGTAGGTATCTGTCATGTAACGGTCATCGACCAGCGCCCACATACCGGTGAGGTCTAGACCTCCTCCGGTTGTGCCATTTTCCTTTTTGCAGGAAATCGCAAAGCAGGAAAGAACAGCCAGAGCGAAAATCAAAAGATGTTTTTTCATATGATTGGAATTGAAAGTTAATGCGGTTTTTAACTTTGTAAAGTTAATTGGTAAACGTACCGGCATCTTTATCAATTCATCGTAAAATTCATTTCAAATTGATAAAATTGAAGTATTGACAAACGAAAAGCGGCAATCCACAGGGACTGCCGCTATATTTTTAGAAGAAGTAGAAGTTCTACCTGATCTTAAGTATCATCGCTGTGGTGGCCTCGAGAGTGAGGGCATCATTCTTCTTGCCGAACTTGTAGCTGCCCTTGCCAGCCATCATTACCGGCTCGAGATTACCCTTTTTGAGGTCATTGATCTTGTCCATATTGACGGTCACTTTGCGACCGGTCGGATTGAGAGCAACGAGATAGGTTTCATCGCCGTCAGAGCGGGTATACACGAGCGGATAAGGATGGGCAGGATCGAGGATAGGCTTCAGATCGGAATAGCCCCAGAAGGCCTTGGTATTCTTTCTCAGAGCGATCAATCCCCTGGTCCAGTTAAGAAGCGAGTTTGTGTCCTTGTCCTGTGACTCAACTGTGATTTCGCCGGCTGCAATGGTCTTGCCGCCATTCTTCTTCCAATCCAGATACATAGGATAGGAAGTGGCAGGGGTCCACTCAGGGCACATCGGGAAGTAGAGTTTCTCTGGCTCACAGGTACTGAAGCCGCTGTTCTTGCTGCCGTCCCACTGCATAGGCGTACGCGCTCCTGCACGCTCCTTGCCGTTGTGGTTCGCACCTTCCACGTTAGGAAGGTCTACGAGGCTGCGCATACCGATTTCGTCACCATAATAGAGTATCGGCATCGGCATTGTCATCACCCAAGCCATCATCACCTTCAGCTGCTGTGGCGTATTGCGGTCGCCGGTGTTCAGACGGAGATGGTCGTGGTTGCCGGTGATGGTCGCGAAATGGCCGATTCCCTTGATGCGATCCTTCGCACTGAGATAGTTGTCAAAGTACATCTGGAGTACCTCGGCAGGGTCGTCCTGCACAACCTTGTCTGCAGGATATGCGTTGCCGTAGAGATCGTGGGTGGAAGCCTTGCAGCCGTTGAGAGTAAAGTACGCACCACCGTTTGCCTGATGCTTTCGGGCAAAATACATGCGGCGGTTCTTGGCATTCATGCTATTGAGGTCCATGTCGACATCGAAGCCTGCAGGGACAGCCACCTTTGGATCGTTCCACTCAGCCATCAGGATGCGCTCAGGGTAGTTGGTGTCGATCCACTCGCGCACTTCCGCCCAGAGTTTCTTGATTCCGGCCTTGTCAGGATCGTTTTTCACGAGACTGCTCGCCATGTCCACACGGAAGCCGTCAACTCCTTTGCTGAACCAGAATGCAAGGATGTTCTTGAGTTCCTGCATCACGGCTCTAGGTCCCGGCTCGTCCATGCCCTGTTCCCATGGATGGTTTGGATCCACGTTCGCGTAGCCAAAGTTCAGGGACGGCTGGCAGGCATAGAAATTCTTCATATAATATTTGGCACGCGGTGCGTCTGCAAGCATCCATTTTCCACGGGTGTCCTGGAGAGGATTCTCGCTTGCAAGCATCTCTTTCAAAGTGTCTTCCGCCTTCTTGTCAGGCAGTTGGTCGCTCCAGATGAAGTAGTCGCTGTAGCGCTGGTTTGCGTCCGCCTCCATACTCTGCTTAAACCAAGGATGATCCATGGATGTATGGCCTGGAACCAGGTCGAGTAGCACCTTGATGCCTCTTTTGTGGCATTCGTCGATGAGTTTCACCAGGTCGGTGTTGGTGCCGAAACGAGGATCCACCTTGTAGTAGTCAAGGATGTCGTAGCCGCCGTCGATCCAGCCGGATTCGAAGAGAGGGTTGAACCAGATTGCGCCGACACCGAGACTTTCGACATAGTCCAGGCGGGAAAGCACGCCGGGGATGTCGCCGATGCCGTTACCGTCGCTGTCCATGTAGGACGACGGATAGACCTGATAGATGACAGAGTTTTCGAGCCACTTCGGCGCGTTCATTCTCTGGTGCTGTGCGTTTGCAACTAAAGGCAGAAGGGCTGCCAATGCAAGAAGGAGTGTTTTCTTCATATGGTTTTATTTTCTGATTGATCTGCGGAGTGCCGGAGCAGGTGCTGCAGCTGGTTTACGGGCAGGTTTTGCCGCCTTTGCATTCTTCCCACCTACAATCGCCCTGCGGCTGGACATCGGCATCTGGGCTACGCTGGAAGTCGAGTAGTCGACATACTTGAGCGGCAGGCTGATATTTGCCTTGTAGGCTGTGCCGTAGTCATCGTCGTAGAGTTCTATGCCGAAGCTGTAATTGCTGCCGGACTTGGAAACAGACACGTTGCCGTCCGTCGCACCGAGAAGCAGGTCGTCGCCGTCGTAGTACATGGTTCCGAAGGCATAGTCATTATACTCGTAGTAGCCCACAAGTGCATAGTCGCCGGTTTCGTATAGATATTTGCCTGTTGGGATATCAGTTTTGCCTGCCTTCGAAGTCTCGAAGTCGAGTATGAGAAGTTTGCCGTTGCCTTCGAGGGTCTCGAGGTTGATATTGTTGTCACCAAGGTATATGGTCCACGATGTTACGCCGTCATATACTCCGTTGTAGTCAAGTTCGCCCTGGGTGTAGCCGGCGAAGTCATACACCTGGTACTGGCTCCTGTCGGAAGGGACGTCGCCGCCACCTTCGCCGCCTTCGCCGCCTTCTTCTTCGCGGCCGTCCTGCACGTCGATTGCGCCTTTGTAGGTGAAGATGAAATCCTTGCCATCGACTACTGCGTTTACGGTGATGGTGTACGTCGTGCCGGATTTGCTGATTCTGACACTTGTGCCGCTTTCTTCCGTAAAGAGGAAGTCGTCGTAGGTGTACGAGTCTTCGCCTTCACTGTCTTTGCCTTCGTAGGTCTGGAAATAGACTTCGCTGCCTACAATCTGACCTGAGCCTCCGGCGAGTTCTTCTTTGGTGAATTCGCTGTAGTCTATCTCGAATCCCATGTCCTCATACATCTTCAGATATTCTTCCATGGTGAGTTCGAAGCCTTCGAGACAGGTTCCCTTGGCTATTCTGGATTCTCTCACGACCTTATAGGTGCCGACAGGCAGGAAGAGGGCGCCGGAGCTCTTTGATGCGTAAATGTCAAGTACGAGCACTTCGGCGTCGCCCTGGAAGTAGCCTTCTTCGTCAGTGGTGCCGTTGTAGCAGGTGAGGTAGTAGTTGCCGAAGTCTTCATCTTCGTAGTAGATTGCGTCGCAGTTTGCGAACTCAAGGTCGGTGAGTTTGGTGATGTCGCCGACAATTTCTTCCCCGCCTTGTTTCTTGCAGGCGAGAAGTGACGCTGCAGCCATTGCGATGCAGCATGCTTTGAGAATGGTCTGTTTCATATTTATCTTATCTTTTTTCCTTTGATATTTTTGTTCCGAGCACTTTGGGTTAGTCTTACAAATTTGCGAATGATATTCGGAAAGAGCAAAAAAAGTCAAAAAAAGTTTGTCATTTGAGATTTTGTCCATATATTTGCAATCCCAAAATGAACGGGAGCTTAGCTCAGTTGGTTCAGAGCGTCTGCCTTACAAGCAGAGGGTCGGGGGTTCGACTCCCTCAGCTCCCACTTCAAAAGCCTGCGAAAAATCGCAGGCTTTTTTCGTGGGAGCCCTGCCTTTTCATTGGGGGACCGGCGGCTTCGGGTCGTGGCGGCGGTGCTGACAGTTTCGGCCAGTCTCGCTACGCTCGACCCCTTTCTTCCGCTCGCCGAGGCTCGCGGAATTCATTCCCTCTTACGTTGCCGAGGGTGGCACGTGGCCGAAACTGTCACACCTCTGCCACTCTCTGCCGCCGACGGGAGCGCAGCAGAGCTAATCTCTCCCGCAGCAAAGGCCTCGGCAAGACAAATCAGACAAAGAGTACGTATGCGAGAGAAGCGCAGCTGATGGTGATCCACAGGAGGATACCCT
>JAKSJK010000052.1 GCA_024398095.1 Bacteroidales bacterium | reverse complement strand
ACAAAAAGAGTCAGGCCGCTAAAGCCTGACTCCATTTTCATCATAGAATTCATACTGCAGGACCGTGAAGTCCGTCATCTCATTGATGACAATCTTGCATCTGTACTTCTTTTTCCACTTCGAAACGATCGAATTGAACAATCCCCTCTTGAGGTACGAGCCCAGGATAGGGCTGACCTTCAGTACGAGCGACTCTGGCTTCCTGTCCGCGACAATGTCCGCTAGCTTGCGTTCAATGTCTTCATCGATCACGACGCTGGAAGAGATCTTGCCGGTGCCATGGCATACCGGACACACCTCCTGTGTGTTTATCTCGGTAGCCGGACGCACCCTCTGGCGGGTAATCTGCATCAGTCCGAACTTGGTGAGCGGCAGCACAGTGTGTTTTGCCCTGTCGCCCTCCATGAGCTCCTGCATATACTTATAGAGCGCATTGCGATGTTCGTTCGTCTCCATATCGATGAAGTCGACGATCACGATGCCTCCCATGTCGCGGAGTCTCATCTGACGCGCAATCTCTTCTGCAGCGTAACAGTTGACGTCATAGGTATTCTGCTCCTGTTCCTTGTTCTTGGAGCGTGTGCCGCTATTCACGTCAACCACGTGTAAAGCTTCTGTGTGCTCGATCACCAGATATGCTCCCTGCTTCATCGGAACCACCTTGCCGAAGGAGCTCTTTATCTGCCTGGTGACCTCAAAGTGGTCGAAGATAGGATCTTTGCCATCGTAGAGATGGACAATCTTTTCCTGTTCAGGCGATATGAGCGAGACGTAATTCCTGACGTCTTCGTAAGCCTCCTGGTCGTTGACATGGATGGCTGTGAAGGAATCATTCAGGAGGTCCCTCAGCACCGTGGTGGTCTTGCTGTACTCCGAAAACAGCTTCTGCACGGTCTTGGATCGGGCGAGTTTCTTCCATGAATCCTCCCACTTGCGTACGAGCGACATCAGTTCGTTATCCAGGATCGAGGCAGTCTTGCCTTCGGCCGCTGTGCGGATGATGGCTCCGTAGTTTCTCGGAAGGATGTTCTTCACCAGAAGCTCGAGTCGTTTCTTCTCCTCTTTTGAGGAGATTTTCTGGGATACGCTCACCTTGTCTGCGAAGGGGAGCAGTACAATGTTCCGTCCTGCGATAGAAATCTCTGCAGTCAGTCTTGAACCCTTGGTCGATATCGGTTCCTTGACGATCTGAACGGCGATCATCTGGCCCGGCGTGAGCACATCTTCAATCTTTCCTTCCTTGCCCAGGACAGGTCCCAGCTTGATGTGGGAGTAGATACCCTTGTGGTCGGTGTTGGGATTGATCCTCTTCACGAACTCGTCAAAAGCCGCGAAGTGAAGGCCCAGGTCGAGATAATGGATGAAGGCTTCCTTTTCGTCTCCGATGTCGACGAAGGCGGCGTTCAGCGACGGGAGGAGTTTCTTAACCTTGCCCAGGCACACATCCCCCACGCTGAATCCGCCATCCAGGGTTGACTCTTTGTTGAGTTCGATCAAGCGATGGTTTTCCATCAAGGCGATCGAAACTTCGGTTGACCCGACGTCAACAATCAGATCTTTTTCTGATTTTCCTGGTTTTTCTGCTGATTCCATAGATTCTCAGTACAAAACGAAGGCCGGCCACTGATTCAGGGCCAGCCTTTCAATTAGCAGCTGCTAAAAATGGCAGACACTGAAGATTATTTCTTCTTGTGTCTATTCTTGCGAAGTCTCTTCTTACGCTTGTGAGTTGCCATTTTATGCCTCTTGTGCTTCTTTCCGTTTGGCATAATCTTGCGTTTTTATTGTTATACTTAATTAATTTGCTTTTTACTTCTTCACATCCTCGAAGAACACCTTTGCTGGCTTGAAAGCCGGGATGTCATGTTCAGGAATGGTGAGTGTGGTATTTCTGGTGATGTTTCTGGCAGCCTTCTGAGCCCTGTGCTTGATGATGAAGCTGCCGAATCCGCGAAGGTATACCGGCTCGCCGTTTGCGAGTGAACCCTTGACCACCTCCATGAAGCCCTCGACAACTGCAAGCACAGCGCCCTTCTCCATTCCGGTGTTCTTCGCGATCTCGTTTACGATTTCTGCTTTAGTCATGATTATATCTTGTTTTGTCTTTTAAGTCGTTTTAATATCCTTTGTATCAGCGGATAATCCTTGCAAAAATACTAGGTTTTTTCCATAATGCAAAAAAAACTATGAAATTTCGCCTTATATTTGCAGTATATATAAGTGGTAAAAGATTTTGTGAATATGAGAGATAACGACAAAGAATTCTTTGCTCCCCAGGGAGCCGAAGTCAGCATCATTCCAGTGATGCAGGGAGAGCCGCTCCCGAAGATCGACGACAAGGATCTTCCGGTGGCCCTGCCTATCCTCGCATTGAGGAATGCAGTGCTGTTCCCCGGCAGCATCTACCCTGTCACCATAGGCAGGGAAAAGTCCATGAAACTCATTGAGGACGCAGAGAAACACGATATTCTGATTGGAACTGTACCTCAGAACGACCTCAGCGTGGAGGATCCGCAGATTGGCGATCTCTTCCCTTACGGCACCGTCACAAAGGTTATGAAAACCCTCGAGATGCCGGACGGGACCATCACCGCAATCCTGCAGGGAATAAGGCGTTTCCACCTCGACGAGATCATCGAATACGAGCCGTACATGTATGGCAGGGTGTCATACCGTACTGACATTAAGGCAGACAATGGCAGCCAGGAGACAAAGGCTGTCATAGATGCGATAAAAGAAAAGGCCGTTACCATCGCAAAGATGGGAAACTTCGTTCCGAAAGAGACCATAAACGGCCTCCGCGGCATCGAAGACCTTGAGTTCCTGACCAACTTCATCGCGACAACTTTCGACACCGAGAACTATCTGGACAAGATCCAGCTTCTGGAGATCGACGACATCCACACCAGGGCCATGGCATTGCTCGGGCTGCTGGACAACCATGTAGAGATGATGAAGATCAAGCAGGACATCAATGCAAAGGTGAAGAGCGAGATCGACCAGCAGCAGAGAGAATATTACCTCAACAACCAGCTCAAGACCATCCAGGAGGAACTCGGCATGGACGAGTGCGAGGATTTCGACCGCTTCCGCAGGATGGCCGAAGAGAAGATCTGGCCTGCTTCCGTACAGGAAATCTTCGAAAAGGAGATGGCAAAGCTAGAGCGCTATAATCCGTCATCCCCTGACTACAGCATCCAGTACAACTACATCCAGTTCATGCTTGACTTGCCTTGGGGGCACATTTCAGAGGATAACCTCGACCTCAGGCATGCACAGCAGGTGCTGGACGAGGACCATTATGGTCTGGACAAAGTCAAGGACAGAATCATCGAGTACCTCGCTGTGCTCAAGCTCAAGGGAGACATGAAGTCACCTATCCTCTGCCTCTACGGACCTCCGGGTGTGGGAAAGACCAGCCTCGGCAAGTCAATCGCACGCGCCCTGGGCAGGAAGTATGTGAGAATCGCACTCGGCGGCACCCACGATGAGTCCGAGATACGCGGTCACAGGAAGACCTACATCGGCGCACTTCCAGGCCGCATCCTCAACGGAATCAACCGTGCCGGCACAAACAATCCGGTGATTGTACTGGATGAAATCGACAAGATCACCAGCGACATGAAAGGCGATCCGTCATCTGCTCTACTCGAGGCTCTTGACCCAGAGCAGAACACCGCCTTCCACGACAACTACCTGGACATAGACTACGACCTGTCCAATGTGCTGTTCCTCACCACCGCGAACAACATTTCCACCATCCAGCCGGCCCTGCGCGACCGTATGGAGATGATCGATGTAAGCGGATATCTCGCTGAGGAGAAGGAGCAGATCGCCCTGAGGCATCTGGTGCCTAAGCAGCTCGAGGAGCACGGTCTCAAACCAAAGCAGCTCAAGCTCAGCAAGGATACAGTGCGTGCAATCATCGACAATTACACCCATGAATCAGGCGTCCGCGGACTTGAGAAGCAGATTGCAAAGATCGCCCGCGTGACCGCCAAGAAGATAGCTCTCGAGCAGAAGCACCCGGTAAACATCAAGCCGGAGCATCTGAAGGAGTACCTCGGACTTCCATCAGCCTTCCACGACAGGCAGAAGGGCAACGAGGGCCCGGGCATCGTGACCGGACTGGCATGGACAGAAATGGGCGGAGAGATCCTCTTCGTGGAAAGTTCGATCAGCAAGGGCAAGGGCGCGCTTACCATGACAGGCAACCTGGGTGATGTGATGAAGGAGTCAGCCACAATTGCCTACCAGTGGATCAAGGCCCATCCGGAGGCTGCAGGCCTCACCTACGAGCAGTTCGCAGAGAAAGATGTGCATGTCCATGTTCCAGAGGGCGCAACCCCTAAGGACGGTCCGTCTGCCGGCATCACCATGGTCAGCTCCATGGTATCAGCCTTCCGCGGCACCGCCATCAGGCCGGGTGTAGCCATGACGGGCGAGATGACCCTGCGCGGCAAAGTTCTCCCTGTGGGCGGCATCAAGGAGAAGATCCTGGCTGCAAAACGTTCTGGCGTAAGTACCATCGTAATCTGCGAGGACAACCGCAAGGATGTGGAAGACATTCCTCAGATCTACATCGAGGGACTGGAATTCCATTACGTCAAGACCATTGACGATGTCCTGGCCTTCATCTTCGCATAAACGATGAAAAAGTTCCTGACATCGGTGATCTGTCTGATGTCGGCAGTTCTGCTGTCGGCACAGGGGAACAGCAACTCCCAGCTGGAGGCTAAACTGAGCGAATACTGCGCCTCCATCATCGGCGAAAGCCTGACGGTCCAGTGCACGGAAACAGACTACATCATCGAGAGCTGCCAGGAGTCTGACATGCGTCAGTATGTGGCCGTATGGCTTTATACCCACTACTTCACCTCAAAGGTGATGGGACACGAAACCGTGGCCATACACATCTACGACAAGTGGTTCTCGGACGGCAAGCTGTCCTTCTATAATGATATGGACTATATCTCGGCAAGCGTGTTCGCCGATGTCAACAGGAACACCCTACTGGGTATGAAGGCGCCGTCGGCGCTCCTCGAAGATACAGACGGGAATGCTGTCCGGATATTCTCGGAGTCCATGAGCCGCCCGGCGGTGCTCTACTTCTATTCGACAGATTGCAGCAAGTGCAAGATAGAGAACATCATGCTGCGCAATGTGATCGAGAATCTCGACTACGGGATCGACGTCTATGCAGTCTGCACCAAGGGAAGCACTGAGGAATGGGAGAATGTACGCAGCGGAGCCCTGAACTTCCAGGTAGAGAACTCAGTCATACACCATCTCAGGAACAAAGCTGACAACAATTCCTGGAAAGATGCCTGGGGCGTGCTTCAGACTCCGGCAACCTTCCTCGTCGAATCAGACATGAAGATTGTCGGCAGAGCTCTGGACAGCAATGCCCTCGAGCAGCTGCTCCAAATGGTCCACAGGAAGCACAATATGGTCTACGGCGAGGCGGAAAGCATGGATTTCTACGATGCCATCTTCGCCGATGGAACAAGTCCGGAGATTCTGGCGGGATCTGCAGACCACATTGCCAGAAGAACCCTCGAGGAGACCCGTGACACCATGCTGTTCAAGCAGATGACCGGCGACCTGCTCTACTATCTGAGCAACAGCGAGGACGGAGGACTGCGCAACGGGCTGCCGGATTTCGTGCAGAAGCAGATTCTGGACAGGAGCGACGTCTGGACCACTCAGGAGGACACTCTCCAGATAATCAGCCTGGCGCGGATGCTCAAGGAAGTCGGAGAAAGGGCCTCGGTAGGAAGCAGGATTCCGAGAGTCAAGGTCTACGGCTTCAAGGTGGATGGAAAAGGAGAAGGCAAGGTCCGCAGACGGAGCCTGAGGCTGCTTCCGAAAAGCTACACGCACATAATGTTCTATTCACCTATGTGCTGGGACTGCAAGATCCAGTCGGAGAAGCTCGCAGAAAGAGCCGGGAAGGAGAAGATCAAGGTGCTCAAGGTCAACCTGGATGCAATGGAGAAAGACCATCCTGAACTCTTCCGGAAACTGATCGAGGAATTTGACCTTACGCACGTACCTTACATTACTAAAGTACACAAAGGTCGCATTACAGAAAAATACTGCACGTTCTGACGCGCAGTATTTTTTATATCTGCCAGTTTATCGGCTCCTTGCCTTCAGAAATCAGAATCTCATTGGTCCGGCTGAAATGACGGCAGCCGAAGAATGCGCCGCCGGCGAGTGGTGACGGGTGGGCCGCTTCGAGGACATGGTGCCTGTTTGTGTCGATGAAGACCTTTTTGCTACGGGCGAAATTGCCCCAGAGGAGGAACACGATTCCTTCGCAGTTGTCAGAAATATAACGTATCACCGCGTCGGTAAACTCGAACCAGCCAATTCCCTTGTGGGAGTTGGCGCAGTGGGCACGCACCGTGAGGGCGGCGTTAAGCATGAGCACGCCCTGTTCCGCCCATGGAGTAAGGTCAGTTGAGCCGCTGAGCATTACACCGAGATCGGAGTAGATTTCCTTGAATATGTTTCTCAGAGACGGAGGCATCTTGATTCCATTCGGAACTGAGAAAGAAAGTCCCATGGCCTCCCCGGGCTCATGATAGGGATCCTGACCCAGAATCACGACCTTGAGTTTGTCCAGAGGGGTTTTGTCGAAGGCGTTGAAAATCAGATTGCCGGGAGGGTAGATGGTGATTCCGGCAGCCTTCTCCGCGCGAAGTGTGTTCACCAGAGCCTGGAAATAGGGCTTGGAGAACTCCGGCGCGAGAGCCTGCTTCCAGCTTTCTTCGATCCTTACATCCATATACTAGATCTTTACATTTTCAGGAAGGAACAGTGAGGCATCGCCATTGTGCTTGAGAATGTCGCGCACTGCAGTAGAGGAGATGTGGGCGAATTCCTGGGCGGTAGGGATGATGATGGTTTCGATCTGAGGCGCAAGACGGCGATTGGCATCGGCAATGGAACGCTCGGTCTCGAAGTCGATCATGTTCCTCACTCCCCTGACGATGTGGTTGATGCCCATTGCACGGCAGGTGTCGATGGTGAGGTTCGAGTACTCGATTACCCTCACATTTTCCATGCCTGCGGTTGCCTGCCTGATGATTTCGATCCTCTTCTCGTTTGAGAAGAAGCCTCTCTTATCCTGGTTGATACCCACGGCCACCACCACTTCGTCGAACATGGTGAGAGCCCTCTTGAGTATGTTCAGATGTCCTGCTGTAAACGGGTCGAATGACCCCGGGAACAATGCTGTCCTTTTCATAGTATCGATTATTCTTCCAGCCACTCGGACATGTTGCCTGCATACTTTCTCCATTTTTCGATGAGCTGCTGCATGTCCTGTGGCAGAGGCGAGTCAAACACAATATGCTCCCCGGTCCTCGGATGCACAAAACCCAGCAGTTTTGCGTGCAGGGCCTGGCGAGGGCATATCTGGAAGCAGTTCTCGATGAACTGCCTGTATTTTGCGTATATGGTACCCTTGCGGATCTCGGCGCCGTCGTAACGTTCGTCGTTGAAGAGAGGGTGGCCGATATAGTTGAAATGTACACGGATCTGGTGGGTACGGCCTGTTTCAAGACGGCACTCGACTACGGTCACATAGCCGAAGCGCTCCAGCACCTTGTAGTGGGTCACTGCATGTTTGCCACAGGAGCCGTCAGGAAAACATTTGAAACGCATGCGGTCGCTCGGGTCGCGGCCGATGTTGCCGGTGATGGTGCCTTCGTCCTCTTTTATGTTTCCCCAGACTATGGCGACATAGCGACGGTCGATGGAATGAACGAAGAACTGCTTGGCAAGGTTGATCTGCGCCTCATCGGTCTTGGAGACCACCAGCAGTCCGGAAGTGTCCTTGTCGATGCGGTGCACCAGCACACCCATCCTCTCATCCTCCGCATCAGGGCCCTGGGATATGCCCAGATGATGCGCAAGGGCATTCACGAGGGTGCCGCTGAAGTGTCCATGGCCCGGATGCACGACCATGCCGGCCGGCTTGTTCAGCACCAGTACGTCGTCGTCTTCATAGACGATATCGAGAGGAATGTCTTCCGGCAGAATCTCGAGTCCGCGGCGCTCGTAAGGCATCACAAAGGTCACCACATCGCCCGGGCGGATGATATGATTGGCCTTGGCGACCTTATCGTTGACACGTATGTACTCGGACTTGATGGCCAGCTGGATACGGTGGCGGGAGGTATACTCCATGTGGGTGGCCAGATACTTGTCCACCCTCATAGGCTCCTGACCGTCAGAGATGTCGAAGCGGTAGTGCTCGAACATTCCCTGCTCGTCGTCCTCCTGTTCCTGGATGATATCCTCGTCGTCCCTCATACCTATTTTGAAATCTTTTCAGGATCCACACTGAGTGTCAGGCTTACGAATGAACCCTTTGAAACGCCCTTGGCGCCTGCTGAAGGGCTCTGCTTCACCACCACAGCCTTAACCTTGTCCTCGCGGGTAAGCACGCTGTTGTCGTAACTTACCTTGACATTGAGAGAATGCTCCTGCAGTTCCCTGGTCGCCTGGGCGGACTTCTTTCCTACCACGCCGGGAACGGTAACCGTGCTGTACTGGGAGTTGAAACCCACCTTGAGATCGATGACGGAGCCGCTGTCCACGGTGGAGCCCGGTTTCACAGGCCTTCCGTCCTTAAGCTGGGCGGTAACGCGGTCATCAAAGCCCGGTTCATAATAGAGACGTCCCACCCTGAAGCCTTTTGACGTAAGATCGGACACGGCCTGGCGCACAGGACAGTCGGTTACGTCCGGCATCCTGACCTTGCGTGGAGCCATGGTGTTGACAATGAGCCTGATGTGACGGCCCTTCTTCACCTGGGAGCCGGCAGCCGGATCCTGCATGAATACAGCACCCCTGTCCACCACGCTGACAAAAGTGGAATCCTCGATTTCAAGGCGCACATGGGCCTCTTTTGCCAGCCTCTCTGCATCTTCTATCTGGAGGCCCACCATGTCCGGCACCTCCACAGAACGGCCGTGACGGGTGATAAGGGAAAGTGAGACAGAAAGAGCTGTGACGCCGACGATTAAGAAAACCACGATGGCTATCACATTCCTGATTAGTGTCTTAGGCAGTTTGCTTGTATCCATGGAAATGAATTTTATACTACATACATCACTATGCCCTTGACGGTCATCACAACACCGAAGACAGCGATGGCGACTCCCATCAGGACATTGACAATCGACATTCTCTCAACGGAGATACGGCCCTTGAGCTTTGCTGCATAGTAGGTAAGCAGCGACCAGTAGAGTATTTCTCCGGCCGCCTCGGCAGCGATGAATGGCAGCATATGCCAGTCCCTCGGGGTACCGTCTGCAACGCCGAATATGGCCAGGAGCGCGAATATCATGGCCACGGCGCCAAGGTTCGAAAAGCCCATACCGAGCGCCTGGAAATAGTCTCCGGGGCCTGCCGATTCATTGATGGGTCTGGAAGACTTCCTGCAAGCCTTGAGCGCCATCAGGGCTCCGACTGCCACCAGAACAATGCCTCCGCCCAGCATGACCTCCTTTTCGAAGGAGTCCATGAACCGCTGGAAATATCCGAGCGCGAAGAGGGCTATCGTCGTGTAGAGCATGTCGACGGTGACCGATCCCAGAGCCGTGAGAAGGCCGGAATTGCGTCCCTTCTGCATGCACTTGCCAAGCACCAGGACGAGTATCGGTCCCGGAGGAATGGCGGCACACACGCCAACAGCAACTGTCTTGAGGATATCAATCACCATAATAATCTACAAAGTTATTAAAAGATTTGGTAAATTTGCCCTGATATGTCCAAGAAAGCACTCATAGTCATACTGGCGGCTGTATCAGCCGTGCTGATGAGCATCCCATACCTGGTTCCGCACTGCGGATTCATCGCGCTTTTTGCGCTTGTTCCACTGCTCTGCTCCGAAAGGATCGCAAGCCTCTCGAAGATGAAACACTATTTCTGGGTGCACTATCTGTGCTTCGTGCTGTGGAATGCCTTCACGACCTTCTGGGTATGCAACGCCACCGTCGGAGGAGGCATATTCGCCTGCCTTGCCAACGCACTTCAGATGTCCGTCATCTTCGGGCTGTTCCGACTGAGCAAGAAACGCTTCAAAGGAGCGCTTCCATATATTTTCCTGGCTGCAGCCTGGATCGCATGGGAACGCTATTACCTGACATGGGCGGATATTTCCTGGCCTTGGCTCGTATTCGGAAATGCCTTCGCAAAGAGCATCGGAAACATCCAGTGGTACGAATACACCGGAACTCTCGGAGGCAGTCTCTGGGTATGGCTGACAAACCTCGGCATCTTCGGGGCCCTCATCTGCCTGGCCGACGGCAGCCTCTTCAGATGGAACTGGAAGGCTAAGACAGTGGCAGCACTGGCCGCCGTTCTGGTGTTCATCGGTCCGTTCGTATGGTCTGCAGTACTCTGGAACAAGACAGCAGAGACCGACGAACCGCTGGAAGTCTTTATCACCCAGCCGAACATCGACCCGTATCACAAATTCGAGTTCCTGAACCAGGCCCAGCAGAACGACATACTCATCGGGCAGATCGAGGAGGGGCTTGCCGACAGGAAGAGTGACACCCTGGCCTCACCGCTTCTGGTGCTGGCTCCGGAAACCTTCACCGGGGATGTGTTCATGATCAACGGTACAATCCAAAGCACCACGCTGGAGAGGTTCAACAGTTTGCTGCAGGACTATCCGAACACAAATCTCATGTTCGGAGCTAGCGCATATCAGTATATACAGTCTGCCACAAAGCCGTCGCTGACAGCAAGGAAGGCGGGTGACGGAGTCTGGGTGGAATCCCACAATTCCGCGCTGATGACGTCCAGGACCGCACAGAAGCCACAGATTTTCCACAAAAGCAAACTGGTGGTCGGGGTGGAAATGACCCCTTATCCTGCCCTTTTCTGCAAGATCGACGATCTGCTCGGAGGGGTCATAGGACGATGCATAGGGCAGGACCATGTCAGCGTGCTGAATGTTATCAACGAAGACGGCTCCAGCATTCCTGTCGGTTCCGTGGTCTGCTACGAGTCCATCTACGGAGAATATTGCACTGAATATGTGCGCAGGGGTGCGCAGGCTCTCTGCATCATCACAAACGACGCATGGTGGGGCGACACTCCCGGCTACAGGCAGCATCTTAGCTACGCCAGCCTGCGCGCCATCGAGACAAGGCGTGACATCGCACGCTGCGCAAACACAGGCACCAGCGCGTTCATAGACCAGAAGGGGCGCATACTTGAAAAGACCGTGTACTGGACCAAGGATACGCTCAGAGGCAAGGTAAACCTCAACCGGAAGAATACCTTCTTCGTCGAGCATGGCGACATGGTCGGAAGAGTGAGCGTATTCCTCTTCCTGATGCTGCTGCTCGGACTCATCGTCCGTCTTATCACAAAAAGGTAATTACCGGAGAAAATCGACGAGAGCCTTCTCGTCAAGAGTGTTGTAGCTGTATTCTGCAGCGAGTCTGCCGTCTTCGAAGAGACAGACCAGAGGCATCATGCCGTCCGTCATCGGCAGGAAGAGATCGTAGGTAATGATATGCCTGTCCAGCCCCCGGTCTGCAGTTGCGGCCTGTTCAAAGAAATACGGGATGAGTTTTTCCATATCCTCAGGCTGGTCGGTCACGGTCATGAACACCAGGTGGAAACGGTCTTCAGGCAGAGAATGACGGTCTATTATGGTACTGACCTTCGATATGCAGTGCTGGCAATGTTCGCAGAGAGGGCTCAGGAACAGCACCACTTCCCTACCCTTGTCCAGACCGTATTCGTCTCTGAAAGGTTCCCACTTTTCCTCAACGAGGTTTTCGGACCTGTGACCTACGATGCGCCACCAGAAGCCCGGGGTCCAGAAAAGAAATACGGCAAGTGTGACGGCAATGCAGGCTGCAGCAGTGACAATGGACTTCCACAACCTTGAGTCGAGCCAGTCTCTCCCGGGGGCCTTCCAGCCAACCGCCAGAAGCGCAGCCAATCCGGCATTCTTCAGCAGGGACTGCCATGGATTCATATCCAGCACATCGCCGAAGCAATGGCAGGATGCCTGGTCGCCCAGATCCCAGCGCCAGGCCAGGAACAGCGAGAATCCTCCAAGCATGATGGCGCAGCACCAGTTGACGGTCTTGCGCCAGAAACCGCTCATCAGCCCCAGGCCCAGCAGAAGTTCCGCAATGATAAGGAATCTGGCGGCAAGCGACGAGAGGTCGAAGGAAAACAGTCGGAACGAGAATACATACAAATCGAAGCTCTCCACGGAGGAGAGCTTCGCTATCGCTGAGGCGCAGAAAAGGGCGCCAAGCAGTATTCTCGCTGAAAATCTCAAACTACTTTACGTCCTCAGACTGTACAGTCTTGCAGGTTACTACGGTCTTGCCGAGGTCGCCAAGGTCCTTAGAGAGAGACTTAGCAACATCGTTGCAGGTCTTGTCCTCTGGCTTTGGAGACTTTACATCATTGAGTTCTGACTTCTTGTTGCCCTGGCCGTCATAAACCTTGGTTGAGCATGAGCAGGTGTCACCGTTGCATGAAGCAAGGAGAAGTGAAGCAGCTGCGAGAGCTACGATAATCTTTTTCATTTTTCTGAATTTTATATGTTAAACATAAATACTAGCGAATAGATGGTGCAAAAATAATGCAATTTTTTGTTCATTATCACACAAATCACAAGAAAAATCTCCCATTTTCTTCCCTTTACAGGAAAAATGGGAGATTTATACAAATATACAGCAAAAAACTATCTGCGTCCGCCGTAACCGCCACGGCCACCTCCAGGTCCGCCATAGCCGCCACGTCCGCCGCCTGGACCGCCCTGCATATACTTGCCGGCACCGCCGATATTTCCAAAGCGGTACGTAAGGGATACGATCACATAGCGTCCGAGGGTGTTGTTGCGGACTTCGCTGTGGACGTTGTTGGTATCGCTCACATTGAGGGTCCTGGACTGATTGAGGAGGTCATAGACCTTGAGAGCGAGGGTCACCTTGTTCTTAAAGAGGAGTTTGGTGACCTCAGCGTTGATCACGCACTCTGGCTTCTGCTCGCTGACATAGCCCACATACCAGTTATAACGGGCGTCAGCGTTGATGCCTACTCCGCCCGGAACAGTCCAGAGCATCTCCGCCTGCGCCGAGTTGGACCAGGTCATACCCTGACCGGTCTCGTTCTCGATGGTATACCAAGGCTTGCTCATACGGGTTCGCATGGCAGCGCTAACCTCCACGAAATTGTTGCGGTAGGTAGCCTTGATTCTCTCGGTCACACTGAGGGAACGGGTACGGTTGGTGATAAAGTAGTCCGCAAGATCGTAAGCATGGCCGTTTCCGAAGAAATCGGCGTGGAACTGCTCGTAGTTGAAGTCTGCGGTTTCGCTGTCGTAGTACTTGCTTGTAAGCTCTGCGCACTTCGCATCCCTGCCCACATAGGCTGCGGAACTGTTGAAGTTCATGAAGGCCATGTTGGAAATCGAGAAGCCGGACTTCGCGATAGGAGCGTTCAGGAAGTAGTTGAAATTGATGCTTCCGGTCACAGGACCGTTCAGAGGCATAGAGTAGCGCCTGCCGGCCTCGTCATACCACTGGGCATTTGAGATGCCGTCCTGGGTGATGTTCGCATCGATATTGCTTCTGAACGAGAAGAAGGTCTTCTTGTTGGTGTGACCGAACTCGGTCCTCATAGAATGGTTGAAGTAAGGAGTCAGGTAGGGGTTACCGAAGCTTACGTTCAGAGGGTTGCTGTTGTCCGGTACAGGCATCAACTGGCTTGTTGACGGCTGTTCGCTGCGTCCGCGGTACCACAGACGGAGGTTGGTGTTGTCCGTGATATCGTAGTTCACCATGGCCTGAGGGGACCAGTTGTACTTGACATTGTGGTATTCCTTGCCGTTGGTGACATTATCAGTCAAGGTTGGCTGGAACTGGGCACCGAGCTGTGCGCGAAGCTTCTTGTTCTGATACTGGAGCACGGCGCCTGCCCTGTGGGTCTGGCTGTTGTTGACGATGGCCTTCGAGTAGATGTCATTGTAGGCCTCACCCATGTAGTTGTATGCAAGCATCTGGCGCGCATCGGAATCCCACTCGCGGTAGAGATTGTTGGTTCCCGAATCGTAGGTATGCTTGAGCTGGTTGTTGCGGCTCCAGTTGTAGCCGTAACTAAGTTCGAGGAAGAGATGATCCTCGACGAGAGGCTCGGTGTAGGCCACGCGGCTGCGTATGCTGGCGCTGGTGGTCTTGCCATCGTAGCGCTGGTTGGTGAAGGTCGGAGTCCACACGCCACCCCTTGAAATCTCGGTGAGGGACTGGTTGAGACCCTCGATGAAGTTATTGCTGAAGGAGTACCTCGCAAATGCGGAGAGAGTCCTGCCAGGTTTGTCAGAAATCTTCTGACGGAAGAGTATCATACCGCTGGCGGTAAGGTTGCGGTTGTTGCCCACGCCGTTGGTAAAGCCCCTGTTGGTATCCTCGATCACATCCCCTACCTGGGTCCTGGTGGCTGTGCTGGAGTACTCGTTGAAGGTACCGCTGCCGAAGTTGAACTGAGGTTCGAACAGCAGAGAGGTCCTGTCTGAGAACTTGTGGTCCATACGCACGCCGAAGCGGTGTCCCTGTGACATAGTGTTGCTGAAACCGTCTGAGTCATAGATCATGTTCTTGCCGCTGTCACGGTAGTCGATCTTGTGGCTGGACTCGATGACATCCTTGTTGGTACCGTTGTAGAGATAGTTGGCACCAAGGTCCATCCTGCCGTCAACCAGCGACCATGCGCCGTTGACACCGCCCATCCAGGAAGTGAGGATACCGCTGTTGTTGCCCCACATTCCGCCGCCTCGGCCCATTCCGCCACCGCCGCCGCGCATCTGGGACATCATGCTGCCCGCCATGTCGTTGAAGCCACGGTTATTGGTGTTGTTGGCATTGAGGATGACGCTGATCTGCTGCTTGTCGGTGAAATTTCCGACCATGGCTGCGCCCTGCCAGCGTGCAGGCTGTCCCAAGCCGACCTGCTGGATGTCATGGCCGCCGCCACCCATCACATTGCCGAACCAGCCCCTCATCATACCCTTCTTGATGCTGAGGTCGATGATGGTTTCCTCCTCACCGTCGTCAATGCCGGTAAACATGGCCTGGTCTGACTTCTTGTCCACAACCTTCACCTTCTCCACGATCTTCGCAGGAATATTCTTGGTAGCAAGTGAAGGATCATCGAGGAAGAAGGTCTTTCCGTCAATGGTTATCTTGTTGATAGTCTTGCCGTTGGCAGTCACAGAACCGTCAGAGTTGACCTCCACGCCCGGAAGCTTCTTCAGAAGGTTCTCAAGCATGTCGTTGTCGGTGGTCTTGAACGAGGACGCATTGTACTCGACAGTATCCTTCTTGACGGTGATAGGATTGCCCACAGCAGAGACGCTTGCAGCATCGAGGACCTCTGCATCCGGAGACATCTGTACGGTTCCAAGATCCACATCCTTGTCTGCGACCTTCACCACCTGCTTGAAAGGCTTGAAGCCCAGAAGTTCCGCACAGATGGTATAGGTACCCTTGCGGACCTTGTCAATGGTAGCCACGCCGTTTTCATCGGAAAGCACATACTTTGTGGCCTTCTGTGCATTCTCGGGAGTGAGTGACACTGTCGCAAAAGCAACCGGATCCGGACTGTTGGCATCCTGGAGTTTTACCTTTATATTATAACTCTGTGCAAATGCCAGCGATGAAAGCATGGCAAAAGACAGCATTGCAAGTATCTTCTTCATAGAATTCAGTTTTCAACTCTTAGTTTGACACTAATTTTAACTAAAAGTTAAACAGGCTTTGAGATTATTTTATCCTGTCCGGATTATCTGCGAGGAACTTCTTCCAGTTGTTAGTTCCTCCGCCTTTTGCAGCGAGAGGGCTGTTCTCCTGATAATAGTGACAGAGAGCGATCGCAAGGGCATCGGTGGCATCAAGATATTTCGGATCAAGTTTGACCTTGAGAGTCTTTTCTACCATCATCGCCACCTGTTCCTTGGACGCAAGGCCATTGCCGCATATCGCGATCTTGGCGCGGCTGGGGGCATATTCGTGAACTTTCATGCCAGCCTTTATGGCCGCGATCACAGCCGCCCCCTGGGCTCTTCCGAGTTTCAGGACGACCTGGGCGTTCTTACCCATGAACGGAGATTCGACTGCCAGATCGGTCGGGCCGTGTTCTGCAATCAGTTCCTCCACACCGGCGTTGATATTCGCCAGTTTTTCATACGGATCCTTTATCTTGCGGAGGTCGAACACCCCCATCGTAACATAGTGAGGACCCTTTTCATCTACACGGATAACCCCGAAGCCAAGAATATTGGTTCCGGGGTCGATTCCGAGTATGATGCTTTCCTTAGTCAATTACGTCGAAGCCAGTGTATGGACGGAGAACCTCAGGAATGATTACCTTGCCGTCCTTCTGGCAGTTCTCAAGGAGTGTAGCCACGACGCGTGGAAGTGCGAGGGAGCTGCCGTTGAGAGTATGGCAAAGCTGGGTCTTGCCATCTGCGTCCTTATAACGGAGTTTCAGACGGTTAGCCTGATATGACTCGAAGTTGGAAACTGAAGAGATCTCAAGCCAGCGGCCCTGTGCTGCAGAGTAGAGCTCGAAGTCATAGGTGATGGCTGAAGTGAAGCTCATGTCGCCGCCGCAGAGACGGAGGATACGGTATGGGAGACCGAGTTTGTTGACGATGCTCTCCACATGTGCCACCATCTCGTCGAGAGCGGCATAAGAGCACTCCGGCTTCTCAACACGGACGATCTCAACCTTGTCGAACTGGTGCAGACGGTTCAGGCCGCGGACATCCTTGCCATAAGAGCCGGCCTCGCGGCGGAAGCAAGGAGTATAGGCGGTCATCTTCTGAGGGAACTCGCTGTCCTTGAGGATAACATCACGGAAGATGTTGGTTACAGGGACCTCAGCGGTAGGTACCATATAGAAGTCGTCGAGGTTTGCATGGTACATCTGGCCCTCCTTGTCAGGAAGCTGGCCGGTACCGAAACCTGAAGC
>JAKSJK010000051.1 GCA_024398095.1 Bacteroidales bacterium | reverse complement strand
CGCAGGTATTGTCCAGCACCTGGAGAGTGTGGGAGAAGTTCTCCTTGTGGCCCTTTCCCTCGCAGGTCTCCACGCCCTTGAGCTTGGCCAGCTGCGGAAGCACATATTCCAGCAGGCCGGTCTGATCCAGCAGGAGGAATGCCTTGGACGGAGTCTTGGTAAGCAGTATCTTGTTCAACTCCTCTGCAATTCTCTCCTTGGACAGTATCTCCATCCTTTCCTTGTTGCGGGCCATCGAATCGAGTGACTCCTGCACTATCCTGAACTCCAGTTCCGGGGTGCTCAGCCTGGTGGCAAAACGGATCGCACGCAGCATCCTGAGCGGGTCGTCGCTGTAGGTGGTGTCAGGGTCCAGCGGGGTTCTGATAATACCGGCAGCAAGGTCACGTATGCCTCCGAACGGGTCTACAAGTGCGCCGAAATCCTCCTTCTGGAGGCTGAAAGCCATGGCGTTGATGGTGAAATCCCTGCGCAGCTGGTCCTCTTCGAGAGTGCCGTCTTCAACTATCGGGTTGCGGGAATTGCGGTTATAGGACTCCTTGCGGGCGCCTACGAACTCCACTTCCGTGCCGTGATAGCGCAGCATCGCTGTTCCGAAATTCTTGAAAACGGAAACATTCGCGTGCACCCTTTCGGCAACAGCCTCGGCCAGCATGATTCCGCTGCCCTCCACCACTATGTCTATATCCTTCGACGGCCTTCCCAGGAAGCAGTCACGGACATAGCCTCCTATCACGAAGGCCCTGACACCCTTGGATTCGGCGACTTCAGAAACGATGCGGAAGATGGCATCGTCGAGGAAACCGTGTGTTATCGTAGCACTCATAGCATCTCTTCATATTTCGGCAGCGCAGACAGGAAACACATCTTTCCATCCACTCCGGGGCCGGCTATCCTGGTCTGCAAACCGTTTGTAACAACAATATACTTCACTCCCAGAACCATATTGTACCTGAGAGCCTGGTCCAGCACCTTCTGGTCCAGTTCCACGTCCGGGCGCTTGCACTCCACCACCATCAGCGGATGAAGATTCCTGTCCCAGACCAGTATGTCCGCCCTCCACTTCTTGTCTCCGAGCTGGAGCGGATGCTCGCTCATCATCATGTGAAGGGGCACCTGTCCGTCGGCATTCAGCACCTGGATGAACCACTGGCGCACCTTTTCCTCGGGAGTCAGGGCGACTTCCTTCTTGCGCAGCGGATCCCATATGAGCCTTTCTCCGGACATAAACATAATCGAGCAAATTTAGCGAAAATTTCTCTAATATTAAATAGGTGGAAATGCGGGAATTCTTAGTATATTTGTAGGGTATATGCCGACACTTGAAAGAATAACAATCTCAAACTACCGCAACATCGGGCTGCAGGAGCTTTCCTTCTCCCCCAACATCAACTGCATCTGGGGAAACAACGGAGAAGGCAAAACCAATCTGCTCGATGCAATCCACTATCTGTCAATGACAAAGAGTGCATTTGCGGCAAATGACAGGTTCAACTGCAGATACGGTACCGACACATTCTCCATCTGCGGAAACTACCGCATGCAGAACGGTCTCCAGAGCCGCTTCTCCATACAGGTGGGCGAAGATGGCAAGAAGATACGCAGGGACGACAAGCCTCTCAAGAAGATTTCAGAGCACATCGGGGAACTTCCGGTGGTGATGGTCTCCCCTGCCGACATCTCACTCGTGAGCGAGTCCGGAGAGGAGCGCCGCAAGTTCCTCAACGCAGTGCTTTCCCAGCTGGACCAGGAATACCTGGCGGCAGTGCAGCAGTACAACCGCCTGCTGGCCCAGAGGAACAAGATGCTCAAGGAGATGCAGATAGATTCGGACCTGCTCGCCGTCATAGACCACAGGATGTCGGGATATGCCGCACAGATCCACTCCGCCCGCAAGACATTTGCAGAGCAGCTCACCGATGTCGTGGCGCACTACTACAGCGCCATCAGCGGAGGACGGGAGGAAGTTTCCATCCGCTATGTATCCGACCTGGACAAGGGCAGCCTGGAAGACATCCTGCTGGGACGCTTCAACCGCGATGTAGCTCTCGGTTACACTTCGGCGGGAGTGCAGAGGGACGACCTGGAATTCGAGATGAACGGATACCCTATCCGCAAATGCGGTTCCCAGGGACAGCAGAAATCCTTCCTCGTCGCACTCAAGTTCGCCCAGTATGAAATCATGAAGGAGGCATATGGCTTCGCGCCGACCCTGCTGCTCGACGACATATTCGACAAACTCGACATAAGCCGCATCGCAAACCTGCTCTCGATGGTGTCAGGAAAGGATTTCGGCCAGATCTTCATCACCGACTGCAACAAAGCCCGCATTCGGGAGATTGTGGACGGGATCACCAGCGAAAGGGCCTATTTCGAAACATCAGGAGGCTGCTTCACCGCAGTCGAAATCTAGATATGGACCGGTTCAGGAGAAAAGATCCCATCACCATCGAAAAAGCTGTAGGGGAATTCATCAGGGAGATGAAACTCGCATCGGGTTTCAACAACCGGCGTGTGTTCTCCGCGTGGGACGAAGTCAGCGGAGCGGCGGCTTACACCTCCGACCGCTTCTACAGGGACGGGACACTCTACATTACACTGACATCATCCGTGGTGCGCAGCAACCTGTATTTCCAGCAGGATGCGCTCATCAGGGCCATAAACGACCACCTCGCTGCGGACCCGTTCTTCATCAAGGATGATCCCAACTGCAGGATGGTCACCAAACTTGTACTGAAATGAAAATTCTCGCAGATAAATATATTCCCTTCCTGACAGGTGTCTTCGAGCCATATGCCGAAGTCATCTACAAGAACGGCAAGGAAATCCGCCACGAAGACCTGGTGGATGCGGACGCGCTGATAATCAGGACCAGGACCCAGTGCAACGAAGAACTGCTGGGAGGCACTCCGGTGAAAGCTATCGCCACTGCCACAATAGGCCTCGACCACATAGACCTGCCGTGGTGCAAGGCCAACGGGATCGAAGTCTGCAACGCCCCGGGATGCAATGCAGGCGGAGTGATGCAGTATGTCTTCTCCGCACTCTACGGAGTCGCCGCCCGCAAGGGCATACACCTTGACGGCATGACCCTCGGAATCGTTGGCGTCGGACACGTGGGGAGCAAGGTTGAAGCCATGGCAAAGTACCTGGGATTCAATGTTTTGAGATGCGATCCGCCGAGAGCGGCAAAAGAAGGTCAGAAGGGATTCGTGAGCTTGGACGAACTGCTCGCCTGCTCCGACATCGTCACCCTCCACGTCCCCCTGCAGGAGGACACCTGCAAAATGGCCGGATCAGACTTTTTCGAGAAGATGAAGGCCGGCGCCATATTCATCAATGCAGCAAGAGGCGAGCTCGTGGATGAGGCCGCCCTGCTGGACAATTTTGCAAAGATGCAGGCGGTTATCATAGACACCTGGAACAACGAGCCGGATGTGAATGTGGAACTCCTCGAGAAGGTGGACATCGCAACTCCGCACATCGCCGGGTATTCCTACCAGGGGAAGCTCAACGGCACAGCATCGGCAGTACAGTTCATCGCCAAGGAACTGGGCATAGACGAGCTCACCGATTTCTATCCAGTATCGGACGAACCGGGTCTTGAGGCGGTCAAGCTGGACCTTAGCGGCATGTCGCAGGGCCAGATAGCCTCAACCCTGCAGTACAACTACCCTATCTTTACCGACGACTTCATGTTCCGCACCAATCCGTGCGGCTTCGAGAAGCTCAGAAGTGAGTATTCTTACAGGAAAGAGATTTATTTTTAAAAACACTATAACACTATGATGACAAAAGAACAGCAGCTTGCACGCTTCAAGACAGGCTTTCCATGGATGAAAATCGCAGCTCCAGCAACACCGGGCAACGGAATCGAGGTACTGACTCCCGGGCAGGTGGAAGAAGCCGTAGAATACTGCAAGAAGGCGGAAGTTGCCGGAAAGGCTAAGTTCGTTCCTGCCTCAGGCGCAGCTTCACGTATGTTCAAGGATCTCTTCGCAGGGCTTGAGAACGCAAATGAAAAGTCCGACAGGTTCGCAGCCAGCATCAAGGATTTCGCATTCTACACCCCGGAACTCTTCCCTGAGGGCGCCAGTGCGCACGACATTCTCGCAACCACACTCCTCGAGCCCGGTCTCGGCTACGGAGCAAAGCCTAAGGGAGTGCTGAAGTTCCACAAGTACGCAGACGGTGAGATCCGCACTGCCATCGCCGAACACCTAGTCGAGGCACAGGACTACATGCGCAACGCCGACGGCACCGTCAACCTCACTGTGACCATCTCACCGGAGCACCGTCCTCTCTTCGAGGCAGCTCTTGCAGAGATCCAGGCTGAATACGAACAGCGCTATGGCGTGAAGTATATTGTTGATTTCGTTTACCAGGACAAAGAGACAGACACCTACGCAGTTACCCCGGAGAATGAACTCTTCCTCAAGGAAGACGGCACACCTCTCCGCCGCCCTGCAGGCCACGGCGCGCTCATCTACAACCTCAACGCGATGGACTGCGAGCTCGTTTCCATCAAGAATATCGACAATGTGTCCAACGAGAGGATGCTCCCTGTCACTGCGAAGTGGAAGCAGGTGCTTATGGGACGCGCACTCGAGCTGCGCGACACCATCTTCGCATACCTTGAGGAACTCGACCGCTGCACCACTCCGTTTACAGTCCAGATGATGGGAATCGTACCAGGATACAACAACACCCTCTACGACAACCTTGAGGACAGCGAGGAGTGCCAGACACTTTGCAACGACATCGAGGAATTCCTGCGTGAGAAACTCTGCGTTACCATTCCGGAATGCGAGACCAACAAGGAGCGTGTCGCACTCCTTCGCGAAAAGCTCAACCGTCCTATCCGCGTCTGCGGCATGGTAAGAAATCAGGGAGAGCCTGGCGGCGGTCCTTTCGTAATCACAGAAAAAGACGGTTCGACCTCACTCCAGGTTCTGGAGTCAGTCCAGATCAATCCTGAGGACCCTGAGGCAATGGCTGCGCTGAAGAGCGCCACCCACTTCAACCCTGTGGATCTCGTATGCTGCCTCCTGAACTACAAGGGAGAGCGCTTCGACCTGCTCAAGCATGTCGACGAGAATGCCGGATTCATTTCCTCCAAGAGCTACCAGGGCCGCGAACTGAAGGCTCTCGAGCTCCCAGGTCTCTGGAACGGCGCCATGAGCAAGTGGAACACTCTCTTCGTGGAGGTACCTCTCGAGACCTTCAACCCTGTAAAGACCGTGCTCGACCTCCTCAGGCCAGCACATCAGGAATAAAAAAAAGCCTCCTCGGAGGCTTTTTTTTATTCCTGAATCTATCGGCGGAAACCGCCGCCACGCATCATGTTGCGCATCATGTCAGCCTTGCCGACTCCCATGAATGCCTTCATGGCCTTGCGGGTACCCTCGAACTGCTTGAGCAGCTTGTTCACCTCGACAAGTGAAGTGCCGGAGCCGTCTGCAATCCTCTTGCGGCGGCTTCCGTTTATAATCTCAGGATGCTCACGCTCGGCAGGAGTCATGGACATTATGATAGCCTCGACGCTCTTGAAAGCCTTGTCGTTGTCGATGTCCACATCCTTGAGAGCCTTGCCCATACCCGGAATCATGGAAGCGAGGTCCTTGATGTCGCCCATCTTCTTCACCTGCTGGATCTGATTGTAGAAATCCATGAAGGTGAACTGATCCTTGGCGAGTTTCTTCTTGAGTTCACGCGCCTCCTTCTCATCATATGCCTCCTGGGCCTTCTCCACGAGGGAAACAACATCACCCATGCCGAGGATACGGTCGGCGATACGTCCAGGATGGAAGACATCGAGAGCTTCCATCTTCTCGCCTGAAGAAATGAACTTGATCGGCTTGCCTGTCACTGCCTTGATGGAAAGGGCTGCACCACCGCGGGTATCGCCATCCATCTTTGTGAGAACAACGCCGTCGAAATCGAGCCTGTCATTGAAGGCCTTGGCTGTCTCCACGGCATCCTGACCGGTCATGGCATCGACCACAAAGAGAGTCTCGGTAGGCTTCACGGCAGCGTGGAGTGCGGAAATCTCGTCCATCAGCTCCTGATCCACAGCCAGACGGCCGGCGGTATCGACAATCACGACAGAGTAGCCCTCGGCCTTTGCCTTGCGGATTGCATTCTGCGCGATTGCAACCGGATCCTTGACGCCGTCCTCGGTGTATACCTCGACCCCGATCTGCTGTCCGAGCACCTTCAACTGCTCGATGGCCGCAGGCCGGAAGGTATCGCAGGCTGCAAGGAGGACCTTCATGCCCTTCTTGCTCTTGATGTTCAACGCTAGCTTGCCGGAGAAAGTAGTCTTACCGGAACCGTTGAGACCGGCAACGAGCACAACTCCCGGCTGTCCCTTCACATTGATATCGGAAGACTCGCTTCCCATCAGGGCTGCCAGTTCGTCATGGACGATCTTCACGATCATCTGCTGAGGCTTGACTGCGGTGAGCACATTCTGGCCTATCGCCTTCTTCTTCACATCGTCGCAGAACTGCTTGGCGATCTTGAAGCTTACATCGGCGTCGAGCAGGGCGCGGCGGATGTCCTTGAGGGCCTCCGCAATGTTGATTTCTGTAATCTTTCCTTCACCCTTGAGGATCTTGAACGATCTCTCAAGTTTCTCACTTAAATTCTCAAACATATATTAAAGGATAGGAGTTTCTTTTTCAGCCTCATCGATGCGGTCGGAATAGACGACCTGCGCGATAGGACGAAGGGTGTAGCGCATGGACATCGCCTGGCCGTAGGCACCTGCGCTGTGGATTATCAGCAGGTCTCCCCTGACGCTCAGAGGCAGCTGGCAGTTCTTTGCGAAGGTATCGCTGGACTCGCAGACAGGGCCGACGACGTCATATATGCGGTTGCATGGCAGCGACGGACGGTCAGCAGCCGTGAGGTTCTCAACCTTGTGGAAGGCGCCGTAGAAGGCCGGACGCACGAGATTGTTCATGCCGGCATCCACGACCACGAAAGACTTCGCCTCGGTGTCCTTGACGAAGAGCACCTTGGTGATGAGGTCGCCGCACTGGGCCACGAGGGCACGTCCGGGCTCCACATGTATGGTCCGGTCCCCTTTGCGGGAAATGTTCTCATCGATGGTCTTGAACCAGGTCTCGAAATCCGGAATCTTGCACTCATACGGATTCTCGTAGTTCACGCCGAGGCCGCCTCCGAGGTTGATCATCTCCACCTTAAGTCCCTGGGACTCGAACCAGTCCGCAGCGGCATTCGCCCTCTTGCAGAGTTCCACGGTGACTTTCTTCATGTCGATCACCTGGGAGGCAATATGGAAATGGATGCCGCGGAAACGGACATTTGTGCAGTTGCGCAGCATGGCTACGAATTCGTCGAACTCGCTCTCTGAGACACCGAACTTATTTGTATTCAGACCTGAAGTGACATATCTGAAAGTATGTGCGTCTATATTCGGATTGATGCGGACGCAGACATTGGCCACAAAACCGTAGTTGGCAGCGATTGCGTTTACGATGTAGAGTTCCTGCACGCTCTCGACATTGATGGAGCCGATGCCGGCGATTCCGGCATTGAAGATTTCCTCGTCGCTCTTTCCCACGCCGGAGAAAACAATCTTGTTCACGGGAACTCCGCAGCTGAGGGCAAGCTTCACCTCGTCGCCGCTCACGCAGTCGATACCGAAGCCCGTGTCACTCAGAAGGGAAACGATGCGGGGATCCTCATTGGCCTTGGCGGCATAATGTACATCGATACGGTACTTCTGCGCAAGGTCCCTGACCATGGAAGCCGTATTATTCAGGATCTCCATATCGTAATAGTAGAATGGAGTCCTGATATTCGCGAATTTTTGTGCAGTCTTCTTCATAATAGGCGACAAATATAGTGAAACTTGAGGGAATTTCGGGGATTTTTCCTATTTTTGCACATTATTCTTAACCAACCTATGCTCGGACTGAATTCATATCTGGAACTCTCGCTATTCATAGACCTCATTGCGTCTATATGCATAGGCTTGATATTCCTGCTGATCAAAATACCTCACACGGAGTACTCCAGAAGCCTGTACTGGTCCAAAACCTTCATCACAGCCTTCTTCGGCGTTTGCGCCGTCATGTTCTGGTTCATGCTCTACCACCGGAACCTGGAGGGGTGGTCCGATTTCGTCACGATCATGATGCTGGTGACCACGGCAGTTTCCGCGGCAACCCTCTCCTACAGCCTCATAAGCCTGCTTGACGAGAGGTACATGAGCCGTGATTCCTTCCTGCTGAACGTCATACTCGTAGCCGCCGCGGGCATAGCTCTGGCCAGAGTGATGATACACGGCTATGTGCTTGCAACAAAGATACTTATCATCGTTTTCATAATCGGGCATGTAGCCCAGTGCATCTATCATATCATCAGATTCAACGGCATCTTCCAGCAGAGTCTCAGGAAGATGGAGGAATACTATGACGAAGAGGCCTACCACCGCATCAGGTGGATACGCTTCTGCTACATCATAATGATGCTCACCGACATGTTCATCCTGGTCTATGTGCTCTGCTACTACATATTCCAGAAAGAATCCATAATGGTGGCGTACATACTGTTCTACGCCCTGTTCATGCTCTATTTCGCAAGCAACTACTTCTCGTTCCTGGGCAGCCACAAGATAGTGATGGACGCCTTTGCGCACGAGACCCTCGGCGGCAAGACCCGCAGGCCGGTATCGAAGCACCCGAAGAAAAAGGCAAACACTGCGGAGGTCGCCGACGCCGAGACCGAGCCAGACATCAAGGACAAGTCATTCGCATCCATCGGCAAGGCCCTCGACAGGTGGGTCGAGGAAAAGCGCTACCGCGAGTACGACAAGAGCCGCGAAGAGATCGCCGACGAGATCGGAACCACGAAGGAAATGCTTCAGTTCTACTTCGCAACCAAGATGGGCAAGGACTTCCGCACCTGGAGGACCGAACTCCGCATCGAGGATGCCAAGGCACTGCTTCTGCAGGACAAGAATGCATCCATAAACATGATCGCCGACATCTCCGGATTCAGCGACCGCTCCAACTTCCACCGCCAGTTCACAAAGATAGTGGGATGCTCTCCGAAGGAATGGCGTGAAAGCAACGGCAATCACACCAAATAAGTTTGCTCCTTTTGCCGAGTTTTTGTATATTTGCGCCCTAATTGTAGGCAAAACAAAAACAAATTATAACAACATGGCAAAAGAAGTTACAAACAAGGAGCATCAGGAGGCTGTCGCACAGGCAGTTTCCAAGACTGATGAGTTCTTCAAGAAGTACGAGAAGGTGATTCTCGGCGTCGCTGCGGCAGCAGTCGTTATCGCATTCGGCATCTACGCTTACCAGAAGTGGGTTTACCAGCCTAAGGTTGCAGAGGCTCAGGAGCAGCTTTTCCCTGCAGAGATGGCTTTCGCAGCTGAGCAGTGGGAGACCGCTCTCAACGGTGACGGCAACAGCCTCGGTCTCGCTGAGGTTATCTCACAGTACAAGGGTGCATGCCCTAAGGCAGCGTGGTTCGAGGCAGGTGTATGCGCACTCCGCCTTGGCAACTACGACGAGGCTCTCGACTTCCTCAAGAAGTACAATGGAAAGGACGCAATCCTCAAGGCTCGCGCAATCGCTTGCCAGGGTGACGCCCTCGTAGGTCTCGAGAAACTTGACGCAGCCCTCAAGGCATATGAGAAGGCAGCCGCAGTCGTAGACAACGACTTTGCAGCAGCTTACCTCCTCAAGGCCGGCATCGTTGCTGAGGAACTCGGCAAGACTGAGAAGGCTCTCGAGTTCTACAAGAGCATCAAGGAGTCATACCCACGCAGCTACGAAGCTGTCGAGATCGAGAAGTACATCACCAGAATCTCAAAATAATCCACAGCTAAAAAATCTGTACAATGGGAAGAGCATTTGAGTTCAGAAAAGAAAGAAAGTTCAAGCGCTGGGGCCATATGGCCAAGGTGTTTACCAAGATCGGCAAGGAAATCACAATTGCAGTGAAGGCTGGCGGTCCTGATGTGACCGGCAACCCACGTCTGCGCGCACTCCTCCAGACCGCACGCAGCGAGAACATGCCTAAGGAAAACATCGAGCGCGCCATCAAGAGGGCCAGCGAGAAGGACCAGGCAGATTACAAGGAGGTTATCCTCGAGGGCCGCGCCCCTCACGGAATCGCAGTGCTCGTCGAGACTGCAACCGACAACAACAACCGTACTGTAGCGAACGTACGTTCATACTTCACCAAGTTCGGCGGTTCACTCGGTACCTCAGGTTCAGTTGACTACATGTTCGACCGCAAGAGCGTATTCCACTTCAAGAGCGACAAGCCTTACGATCTCGAAGAGCTTGAGCTTGAGATGATCGACTACGGCGTAGAGGAGATTTTCGAGGAGGTTGACGAGGATGAGAACAAGACCATCTGCGTCTACGGTGAGTTCACCGCATTCAACCAGATCCAGAACTACATCGAGGAGAACGGCTTCGAGCTCGTATCCGCAGAGTTCACCCGCCTTCCTAACACCGAGCTCGTCGAGCTCAGCGCAGAGGACCGCGTAGAGGTTGACAAGCTCATCGAGAAGATCGAGGACGACGAAGACGTTCAGAACGTCTACACCAACCTCAAGCCTGCAGAGGAATAATAGAATTCTCAGCATAAAGAAAGACTGTTGGATTTTCCAGCAGTCTTTTTTTATTTTTTCAGCTCGTTGTAGTAGCGTGTGAAAATTTCCTTCGGAGTACGCGTGGTGAAGATGGAGCGGGTGATGTTGCGGAAGGTGATGTACGGGATCCGGTTGAGTTCGATGGGATTCCTGCGGTACTTCGCCCATGCCTTGGCAAGTTTTGACATCTCGGCCACCCAGACACAGGAGCCCAGTACCAGATACCTCACAGGTGCGAACAGGCTCCTCTTCAAAGGAGAATAGCAGCCTACACGGTCCCCCTCCGCCGGCAGGGTCGGACGCCTCCACTCAGAGAAATAGATGAGGCTTCCACGCACCGCAGCAGGTCTTGTCGCAGACATCATCCTGGACGCCGTGGTACGCCATTTATGGGTTATATGCACATCCGCATCCACCCAGATTGTATAATCTTCTGCACGGACCAGCGAGGCCAGAGCCATATCCTCAGGAGTGAAGAAATACCTCTCATCAAACCAGCCGATCCGGCGGAACACATCAGTCTTGATAAGGAAGGCAGCCCCGCTGATACTGGTTGTTCTGACAGGACGGCCGAGCAGCACGCCTTCAGTCACAGTAGACTCTATGAGCCCCGTATCAATAGGCTCCCTGTAGCAATGGAACTGCTGACGGACATATTTCCAGGCAGAGAATTCCGGGCGTCCGCAAAGCTGGAGAGTCCCGTCCGCATTCACAAGTGTCGGACTGACTATAGCAGCGCGCTCCGGCAGGCTGTCCATATCGGCGACCAGTTTTCCAATCACATTCGTGTTCATCTCGGTGTCGTCGTTCAGCACAAAGCAGTAGCGGCTGTTGACCTTGCGCAGTGCCAGGTTGTTGTTCTCGGCAAAGCCTCTGATCTCATCACTCTCGATGAAAGTCACCCACGGGAAATCCTCGCGGGCGCGTGCCAGATTCTCCTTGTTGAAGAGATAGGCAACCACAAAGGTCTCGTAACTGACGTGACGGGTATGCTGATGAAGCGACGCAAGGCAGGGATAGAGGTTATCCATCCTGTTCATGCAGACAATCACTATGCTTACATCTACCATTACCTTTTCCTGTGTTTGAAATGCCTCGGCAGCGCGGAGACCACAACTACCGCGAGCACGATTGCAAGAGTTATCGAGACAGCCTGGAGGCCGCTGGAAAGAGCCATCGGCAGCTGGCGTGATGTGACATAATAAGTCGTCCAGAACACACCTGCACCCGGAATCATCGGAAATAGTCCGCAGATGAGGAACACGGTGGTAGGACACTTGCGTATTACAGCCGTCAGTCTGGAAATCAGTGACACCAGCACTGAAGCGATGAAGGTGTTTTCCACGACTGACAGAGAAGTATATTTATATATGGTATAGTAGACGGCCCAGCCGATTGCGGCAACCACACCGGCCGCAAGGTACTGTCTGCGGGGTGCTCCGAATATGACTGCAAAGCCAACCGTACCCACGAGGGCTGCAACGGTCTGCACAGGCACATTGGCTGTCATCGGGTCCGGTGTCGAGCCATGGAGCTGGATCACACCACCGGTAATATGGCCCTGCAGCACAAAGAATACGCAGACACCGAGTGCGATGGCCAGGAATACGAAGAGCGCATCCAGCAGACGGGTGACGCCGGCAAGGTAGTCCTCATTGGCGAGGTCGCGTATGCCGTTTGTGAAAGGAACTCCCGGAATGAGGGGGATCAGCGAGCCTATCATCATATTGCCCAGATTCTGGCCGAAGCCAAGCTGGTAGAATGCGAAGCAAAGCAGAGTGGTCAGAGCTCCGCCGACAATGTTGACGAGAATCTTGCTGACACCAGGACGGCCGGCGAGGAGCACGAAAGCCCAGAGTATGAGACCTACCACGAAGGAGGCAGCCGAGTCGATCAGGCCTCCGCCGAAGAGGATGCAGAAGCCCGCACTTCCGAAGGCAGACCCGAGCAGCTGCTCCCAAGCCGGTTTGGCAGGCAGGCATCGGATCTGGCGGACCTTCTCACGCAAGGCATCCAGGGTGTATTCTCCCCTCTCCACCGCACGGGAGACGGCATTGATTTCCACAACCTTCTCCATCTGGGTTCCCTTCAAAGGAATGAATTCCACCTTGGCATACTGACCTGCATCGGAATTGGCTCCTGTAGTGAAGATTCCGTTGCTTAGAACGAAGAAATTACGGTCCTGTGCTCCGTAGTAGGCAGTTATGCGTTCCATGGTCTCCTCGACACGGGCGATTTCCGCACCGTTCTCGAGCAAGACATGTCCTGCCTCTGCAGCCACTTCCAGCACTTCCGACAGTTTGTATTCTCCGTTATGTTCCATAGACCGCAAAGATAGCAAAACTGTAAAATTTTGCCTAAATTAGCGATATGAAAAAGAGTCTCACCATAATATTAGCCACATTTATCTGCTGCGCAGCGCATGCGCAGTCCATTCCTGATGCCCCCATCCTTGGAGGTGATCCATCCGACAACCCAATCGACTTAGAACATAGATACCCGGAGATGGAGGGAGGATATTTTCACGAATTCAATATTTGGGCATCAGTCAATGTTAAGAAGAACTTCGGTGAGAAGTGGGAACTGATGGGGCGCGTGGAAACCAGAAGCAAGAATAACTGCCACGATGCCAGCAGAATCATCATCAGGGTGATGCCGACCTACAGCGTCTGCGACTGGTTCAAGGTCGGAGTCGGTGCCGATTACATCGCTAACTGGTCGGGACCCTCAGCCGGCCATGCCGCAACTCCAATCTGCCGCGCCATGCTTGACCTCACGGAGAACTTCGCCCTGGGAGGAGTGCAGGTCAGCGTACGTGAACGCTACATGTACGCATATGACTTTGAAGCCAAGTCCCACTCACATGTCGTCAGAGCCAAGGCCACGGTTTCCTACCCTATCGCCGGCACAAGGCTCACCCCTTACGCTGCGGGTGAGATTTTCTACTGGGGCAGCTTCCCTCAGGCGCGTGCTTTTGCAGGCACAAAGGTCAAACTTGGCGACCACCTGACCTTCGACCTGGCTTATCTGTGCCAGGTGCAAATGAAAAGCAGCCTCTGCAATCATGTTGCAAAGGCCGCATTCACATTCAGTTTTTAAGAGCTTATTTACTCAGCTTTAGGCAGCTGGGCGAAGTACTGCTCGAGTTCATTCTCGGTAGGGATGCCGTCGGTCATGACGCCGTCGTTATACTTGCCGTAAGCCACGAGATCGAAGTAACCGGTACCTGAGAGGTTGAAGATGATGGTCTTCTCCTCGCCGGTCTCCTTGCACTTGAGAGCCTCGTCAATAGCAATCTTGATGGCGTGGCTGGACTCAGGAGCAGGAAGGATACCCTCTGCGCGGGCGAAGGTCACTGCAGCCTTGAACACCTCGGTCTGCTCGACAGCACGGCACTCGAATACGCCGTCGTGATAGAGCTGTGAGAGAATGGTTGACATACCGTGGAAACGGAGACCGCCGGCGTGGTTTGCTGAAGGAATGAACTGGCTGCCCAGGGTGTACATCTTTGCGAGAGGGCAGATGCGGCCGGTGTCGCAGAAGTCATAAGCGAACTTGCCCTTGGTGAAAGATGGGCAGGAAGCTGGCTCTGCAGCGATGATCTTGTAGTCAGCCTCACCGCGGAGCATCTCACCGATGAAAGGAGTAGCGAAACCGCCGAGGTTTGAACCGCCACCGGTGCAGCCGATGAGGATATCAGGCTTGATGCCGTACTTCTTGCAGGCCTTCTGAACCTCGAGACCGATGATGGTCTGGTGGAGGAGCACCTGGTTGAGCACTGAACCGAGCTCATAGCGGTATCCCTCCTGGGTAACTGCAGCCTCAACAGCCTCTGAGATAGCGCAGCCGAGAGAACCGGTGGTACCAGGGTGCTCGGCGAGAATCTTTCGGCCGACCTCGGTGGTGTTGCTTGGAGAAGGAGTAACCTTGGCACCGTAGGTACGCATCACCTCGCGGCGGAAAGGCTTCTGCTCGTAAGAGCACTTCACCATATAGACCTGGCAGTCCAGTCCGAAATACTGGCAAGCCATTGAAAGAGCTGTACCCCACTGGCCTGCGCCTGTCTCTGTAGTCACGCCCTTGAGGCCCTGCTTCTTTGCATAGTAGACCTGTGCGATTGCAGAATTGAGCTTGTGGCTGCCTGAGGTGTTGTTACCCTCGAATTTGTAGAAGATCTTGGCAGGGGTGCCGAGAGCCTTCTCGAGGAACTCAGCGTGTACGAGCGGAGACGGACGGTACATCTTGTAGAAGCTCAGCACTTCATCAGGGATGTCGATGAACTTGGTGTCATTGTCAAGTTCCTGCTTGATGAGTTCCTTGCAGAAGATCGGCTCGAGTTCCTCGGCCTTCAGCGGCTGCATGGTTGCAGGATTGAGGAGCGGTGCAGGCTTGGTCGGCATATCTGCACGCACGTTATACCATTGAGTAGGCATTTCACTTTCCTCGAGATAGATCTTGTAAGGGATGTTCTTCTTCTCTTCCATAGTAGTTCTGTTTTATAAAGTTGTTTATAAATATGAATTTCTACAAAAAAAATTGGAGCTCAGTCGTATTCCGGCTGAGCTCCATATGTTTCTATCTTCTATACATACAGGCTTTAGAACCTCTTACGACTACTTGAGTTGTAACAGGCGCCACCACCAATATGCGTTCATTGTCATCATTGCTCTACAAAGTTTGCAAGAGTTTTTTACAATTGCAAGAAAAATCTACAAAATTTTATGATCGGCCTCAAATGCAGCCATCCTCTCCTCAAGCACCGGATAAAGCTCTTCGCGCATACGTGATGTGCAGGCGCGTACACCCTGCTGGAGCGAGCCTGCAGTGTCCAGATTGATGCTGGAAACGCCGTAATGAATCAATTCCGTCACCAGTTCTCCGCCGCTCAGGCCAGGATAGGAAAGCGAGAAGAAGAATCCATCTCCCACCTCCTCGTGCACATCGCGCGGATAAGTGATCGTGAAACCGTGGTCGAGGAAAATCTTCTTCATCCTCTGCGCACGCACCGAATACTCGCGCATATCCTCCACGAAATTCAGTTTGCCCTCGCAGCTCAGACGCAGCATCTCGGCATAGGCATACTGGGTTGTCGCCGTACAGCCGGAGGTAATCATATACATTATGCTGGCGATGAAAGTCGGTCCGAATACGCCGGTATCGTGGTAACGCTCGGCAAGAGCCGGGAACTGGCGGTCGAAAAGTTTGTCGCTGACACAGACCAGGGCGATGCGCTGTCCCGCGTAACTGAAGATCTTCGAAGCGGAGAGCATCAGCATATAATTATCGGTATAGCGCGCAACCGTACGCACGAAAGGCGCCTGGTATGGATGGCTCAGGTCGCGGCGGTTGTCCATTGCGAAATAGGCCAGATCCTCCAGGACGATCACATCATGCTCTGTCGCGAGTTCGCCGATAATCTGCAGTTCCTCCTCTTCGAGGCTGATCCAGGCCGGGTTGCTCGGATTGGAATATATGATCGCAGCAACATCACCGTCGGCAAGCAGTTCTTCGAGCTTGGAACGCAAGGCGGCGCCACGGTACGGGTATATGTCGAATTCCTTCCACTCGATGCCCAGTATCCTCAGCTGACTCTTCTGGATAGGGAAACCAGGGTCGATAAACAGCACCTTGTTCTGCTTGGGGTTGCGCTGGCAGCAGGCGATGAAACTGCCGAAAGAACCCGCCACGCTGCCTACGGTAGGAATGCATGCACGCGGAGACACCTCCACATCGATGAAGGCCTTCACGAATTCGCTGGCGGCTTCCTTGAGTTCCCTCACACCGTCCGCTGCCGGATACTGGCTGCCTATTCCGCTGTCCAGGGCGCGCTTTTCAGCCTCAACGCCGAAATGGTTGATTGGCAGACCCGGGCTTCCCTGGTCCATGCGTATGAATGGTATTCCGGTCTGCTGCTCCAGGTACTGGGCCACGAGCAGTGTCTCGCCTATGGTAGCATGGCTGAGATCCGCCACATGATTGACACGGGCGGCTTCAGCAACTAGTTCATCTGAGAAAATCTTCATCCTGGGTTCGTTTTACACACGTTTCAACTGCAGGCAGCACCAGTCCTCCCTGACCTTCCGGCCCTCAAGGACAAAGCCATGGGAAGCCGCAGCATCCACAATAGCAGGCGCGTCAGTTTCAAAAAAACCGCTCAGCAGCAGTTTTCCGCCAGGCCGTACAGCCTCGGCATAGAGCGCCATGTCGTTTATGATTATATTCTTATGTATGTTGGCCAGCAGCACATCGCAAGGCACGAGTGCAGAAGCATCGCCGCAGACCAGTTGAAAGTCGCAGCCGTTCATGCGCAGGTTCTCCAGCGACGAACGCACCGCCACGGCGTCAATATCGATGCCCAGAGTCTCCCCCGCCCCCAGTTTGTCTGCGA
>JAKSJK010000050.1 GCA_024398095.1 Bacteroidales bacterium | reverse complement strand
CAGCGCGTCCAGGAGCAGTTCTTACAGCAGCCCGTCAAGGAGCAGCTCAAGCAGCTACTCTTCCGGCAGCCAGAGCCGCAGCAGCTCTACCACAAAGAGCAGCGCCGCAACGCCTAGCCGCAGCACCAGCGCGACCACGCAGAGCCGCAGCACCAGCTCTACCACAAAGAGCAGCGCAGCAACTCCTAGCCGCAGCACCAGCACTGCCACCCAGAGCCGCAGCACGACTACTACCCGCAGCAGCGCCGCAACTCCTAGCCGCAGCACCAGCTCAGCTACTCCTAGCCGCAGCACCAGCTCAGCTACCGTAAGCCGCAGCGTTACTCCGGCACGCAGCACCAGCACTGCCATTCCTAGCAGAAGCACAAGCGCTTCCAGGAGCTCCGCAGCAGCAGCCGTCGGCTCATCAGCAGTCACCTCCAGCAGCAGGGGCAATTCCTCAAGGGCAGCCACAGCGGCAGTTCCTTCAAATCCACAGCCTGTAAATGCAATCTCTTCCACCCATCGCGGCGGCGAGACCAACAGAGTGCCTGTAAAGGAGAGGGAGCCGATCCACTACCATCAGGCAGTTCCGTTCCACAGCCATGGCCCGCACTACTACGGATACCACATCCACGTACTGCCTGACCACTGCATACACCATCACTACTGGGGCCACGATTACTGGTACCACGACGGATGCTACTACCGCTGGTGGAACAACCACTACTACATCTGCAGGCCTCCTTATTACACCTGGTTCGAACGCGATCTTTACGAGCTTGAGCTGATGACAGTAAGAATGTCTTACTACAACACCATCAACAACACGTACAACATCGTGAATGAGAACTACCAGACCATCGCAGAGCAGAACGCCATCATTGCAGCCAACAATGCGACCATCGCGGCTCAGAACGCACAGATCGCAGCAGGCGCCCAGAAGGCAAGCGACTCCTACGCTCTCGCACACAGCCTTGGACTCATCCAGAGCTACGCGGCAGCAAACGAGACCTACTACTACGATGACGGAATCTTCTTCATCATGAAGGACGGAAAGTACTACACCATCGTTCCTCCAGCAGGAGCAATCGTAGAAACCCTTCCTGACGACTATGAGACCATCAGCCTCGCAGGTCACGACTACTTCAAGGTAGACGACACCATCCTGAGGATGATAATAAGCAACGGCAAGCCTGTATTCGAGGTTCTCGGACAGCTTCCTGAATAAAGATCAATGTTAAACAAGAAAGACCGGCCCCGCCGGTCTTTTACCCGTTATATAGCAAACCAACTTATTAATCATAAAAAGTATGAAAAAGTATCTTGCTGAGATGGTTGGAACCATGGTTCTGACACTCATGGGCTGCGGCACAGCAGTCTTCGTAGGATGCGGTGAGCCTGCAGGCGTTGCTGCTACCGCTCTCGCATTCGGTCTTTCTGTAATCGCTATGGCCTACACCATCGGCGGTATCTCAGGTTGCCACATCAATCCGGCCATAACCCTCGGCGTGGCTCTCTCCGGCCGTATGAGCTGGAAGGACGCTTGCGGCTACTGGTGCGGACAGTTCCTCGGCGGCATCATCGGCGCTGCTGTCCTCTTCGCTATCTGCGCTGTTGCAGGTGTTGAGATGGGCGGTGCAAACGGCGTTGCCAATGCAGGCGGTGTCTGGGGTGCATGCCTCGTGGAGGTAGTTGCAACCTTCATCTTCGTGCTCGTAGTGCTCGGCGCTACCGATGAGAAGAAGGGCGCAGGCAACCTCGCAGGTCTCGCAATCGGTCTCACCCTCGTGCTCGTCCACCTCGTGTGCATCAACCTCACCGGTACTTCAGTGAACCCTGCCCGCAGCTTCGGCCCTGCACTTTTCGTAGGCGGTGCCGCCCTCAAGGACGTATGGGTATTCATCGTCGCTCCTCTCGTAGGTGCTGCCCTCTCAGCAGGAGTATGGTGCTGTCTCGGCGGCGAGTGCAAGAAGTAAATCTTCTACATATGCAGACAGAGCCATCGGTTTTCGCCGGTGGCTTTTTTTTGTGCGTCATTTAACTTCTGCGGCAGCACTGTGTCTTATAAACGTTGACAACTAGAAAACAAATGAAAAAGACACTAACTCTTCTAGCCTATCTGAGCTGCCTGAGCGCCTTCGCCCAGAACACCAGGATGATCTGCGACGAGACCTGCCGCACCGAATACCAGAAATCAGAAAACGGAGTAACTGCTGCGTCTGGAGGCCCCGGATACGCCGTAGTCTCCCCTGTCGGCTTCTCTGATGTAGAAATGATCCGTCAGGCTCCAAGGCTCGAGACACTCGAAGGAAAGACGATTGCCGTGGTCGGAGTGAGCTTCATGACCAATGTCACACACCCGGAAATCAAGCGTCTCATCAAGGAGAACTACCCCAAGGCTAAGGTGATTCTGCTGGACGAAATCGGTTTCTCAGGTCCCTTCCCGGCACCTGGAGTTACACGCAGGCAGAACGAGGAATTCAAGAAAAAACTGGTCGAGATGCGTGTGGACGCCGTAATTTCGGGCAACGGAGGCTGCGGGCTCTGCACCCCGAAGGAGACCGGATCATGCATCACTGCCGAGTACCTCGGAATTCCATCCGTGATCATAGCCGGTCCCGGATTCAGCGACCAGGCAAGATACACGGCACACAACAACGGAGTCCCTGTGATGAGGGTTGCGGAGTACCCCGGAGCCTTTGCCGCCGACTCGGAAGAGAAGCTCATACGCAACACCCGTGAGATACTCTGGCCTCAGATCGTGAAGGCTCTGACCACCCCTATCAGCGCAGAAGAAATCGCAGCCCAGGAGCAGAATACGGGCGACCTCAGGGACGATGTGTTCTACGGCAGCTACGACGAGATCAACGACTATTTCAAGAAGCAGAACTGGACAGACGGTCTGCCTATCGTGCCGCCTACCTTCGAGAAGGTCGCCGAATTCATGGTCTACTCACCTTATAAATATAATGAGACTGTGGCCGTGCTGCCAATCGCCCACAGAAACACTACTGCCTGGCACGTGGCGGTCAACGCGGTGATGGCCGGTTGCAAGCCCGAATATATGCCGATTCTGCTCGCCCTGACAAAGGGACTCGGAGACGGAGAGTTCAGGCGCACACTTGCGAGTACACACGCCTGGATGCCGTATTGCTGGCTGAACGGACCGGTTGCACGCCAGCTGGGAATCGACAGCGGCCAGGGACAGATCAACGAGGAGGCGAACATGGCGATAGGCCGGTTCATGAATCTGGCGCTGATGAACCTCTGCGGCTACTACGTGAAGCAGGACAGGATGGGGACCTTCGGTTATCCGATGCCTTGGTGCCTCGTGGAAGATGAGGAAGCCTGCGCGAGGGTGGGCTGGAAGCCATACCATGTGCGCAACGGATTCAATAAGAACGACAGCGTCATCACCCTCGGTTCCACCCTGCTCTGGGGCAACAATATGGCCCCGTCCACTACAGATCCGGTCAAGGTCATGGAACTGCTCGCCTGGGACATTTCCGAAAGGTGCCAGTTCGCTCTGGGCAGCGGCCGCCAGTACACCTTCCGAACCGTGCTGATGACAGAGCCTGTCGCAGCGATTCTGGCGCAGAAATACAAGTCTCCGGAGGCCTTGGAAAAGGTTCTGATCAACGAATCCAGGCGTCCAGTGAAGGAACGTGCGTTTGCCAATTACTATGCTAACCCTGGAGGAAGAAAAGACGGCATGGAGCATAATCTGAGGCAGTACTCGGCACATATCGCCAAGGCAGAGGGCGGACAGCTGACCAAGACCCCTCAGTGGTATGACAGCGATGCAGCGGAAATGAATACCATCCCTACCATGAAGCGCGGAATGACCGCCTTCGTGATCACGGGTGACAATGCCAGGAACAAGGTGCAGACCATGCCGGGCGGCGGATACGCATCGGTAAAGATCGAGCTTCCGGACAACTGGGACGAACTGATGCAGAAACTGGGATACCAGCCACTCAACAGATTCTAATACAAAAAAGCCAGCCTCTGAGAGACTGGCTTTTTGCGAGGTGCGTAGCGGAATCGAACCACTGTAGCAGGTTTTGCAGACCTGTGCCTAGCCACTCGGCCAACGCACCATTGGGATTGCAAATATAGGTATTATTTCTTATTTGGCAAACTATTCGTTGAGAATTTTACTCAACGTAGAGCAGAAGTCCCTTGAGGTACTCCCCTTCCGGATGGTAGATGTTCACGCTGTGATCAGCCGGCTGGTTGAGACGGTCGAGGATGCGGACATTGCGTCCCACTGAAGCGGCGGCGCTGAAGACTGCGAGGGCGAAAGCCTCCTTGTCGACTACCTGGGAGCAGCTGTAGGTGAACACGAGACCGCCCGGAGCCACCTTCGCGATTGCAGCGGCATTGAGTCTCTGATAAGCTCTGAGGGCATTTTTCAGAACACCGCGATGCTTGGCGAACGCAGGCGGATCCACGATCATGAGATCGTACTTGCCGTCCGGGGCAGCCTTGACGAAATCTATTGCATCGGCACAGTAGGAAGTGTGCTGCTCCGGGGTGAAGCCGTTGAGGGCGACATTGCGGTCGACCATGTCCATGGCCTTCTTAGAGCAGTCCACGGAATCCACGTGGGCGGCACCTTCAGCAAGTGCATAGATAGAGAAGCCGCCGGTGTAGCAGAAAAGGTTCAGCACATTGCGGCCCTTGGCGTAACGGCCCACGAGCTTGCGGTTCTCCCTCTGGTCGAGGAAGAAGCCGGTCTTCTGGCCGCTGGTCCAGTTCACGAGGAACTTGTGGCCGTTCTCCAGTACCATCTGCTCATCGTCATTGAATCCTTCGGCACGCCAGAGATAGCCATCCACCAGATCGAGTCCTGCCTTGAAAGGCGCGGTACCCGAACTCTTGTCATAGACAGCCTTGAGAGCCGGTCCATATACGGCCCTGAGAGCCTCACAAATATTCTTTTTGGCGCGGAACATGCCCACAGAGTGAGCCTGCATCACACACACACCGTCGTAATAATCCACAATCAGACCAGGCAGGCTGTCGCCCTCGCCATGCACGAGACGGTAGCAGTTGGTCACAGTCGGATCGGCGGTAACGGTGGCGGAAGACTCGGCCAGAGGATCGATCGCGAGACCTGCGGCAACGCGTACATCGAGTGCGCGTCCGATCATCACCTCGTAGAAATCAGGACGGAGCGCATCGTCATTGAAACTGAGCACACGCACGGCAATGGAGCCTATCTGGTAGTGGCCGCAGGCGAGGAAATTTCCGTCTGCGGAATGTACCGCAACCAGATCGCCTTCGGCTGGATTGCCCTGGATTTCGGCAACTGCTCCCGAGAATACCCACGGGTGGAAACGGCGGAGGGAGTCTTCCCTTCCCTTTCTGAGAATGACCTTGATCATCGGAGCTATTTTGACTGTGGTTTCGGTTCAGCCGGTTCCTCCGGCTGGAGAGGATTCTTTTCGGAACGCTGGAGCGCGTCGTACATCTCGCGGCACACCCAGGCATCGGTGGCGGCATAGAGCTGCTGGGCATCGCTCAGACTCTCGGCCTCCCAGTTGGAAAGCTGCTGGGTCTTGGAGATTCTGATGCCGAGGATGATGCCTGCCATCTTCTTGACGCTCTTGTCGCGTATGCCCCACTCCCAGACTTCTTTCTGGAGATCGTAGAACCCGTCAGCCTTGAACGATGCGAGTTTCTGAAGTCCGCGCACGTCGTCGAGAGTTGCAGCACCGACCTTGATTATATTCTTGTCGGCGAGCAGGCTGCAGAGCCTCCTGTGCATTCCAAGCTTGTTGACACGGAATAGGAAAGCATGTTCCTTGCCAGAGAGCTGGAGGAGGGACACATTGTAGCGAGGCTGGCGCGGCATGAATGTCGGCCTGGTCTCTGTGTCGAAGCCAATCACCTTTTCCTTGCGAAGATAGCGTATGGCACGGTCAAAGGCAGGACCCGCCTCTGTTATGACGTGGATCTTGCCAGGGAACGCAGCCATCTGCAGCTGTCCTATTTCTTCTGGGGTGATGCTTTCCTTATACATATCGGGCGCAAATATAAGTATTATAAACGAAAATTGCTACATTTGCCATATGGCAACACAGAACGGAAAGAAGGGTGGGAGGCCTGCCAAGGGCACCAGCAAGAGGAGCACAGCCAAGAGCAGAGGCTATGCCAAGAGGAAAGGCCGTGCGAAGGCAAAGAAGGGCAAGGTCTGGAAGGTCGGTCCGCTGGCCATTGCCGCAGCCGTTCTGATCCTGGTTGCCGCCATCTCCATTCCGCACATACACAGACTCAGATTCGAGCACGGGGCGGCTGTCCCGCAGGGCTCCCTGCTTTATATGCTCGATGTATCCCATCACCAGAAATCAATCCAATGGGATAGTCTCAGAGTCGGGATCGATGCAGGCGGGCGGACAGTACGCGACCTGCGCAAGGCAAGCCGCATACGCAATCTGGACTATGTCGTAATGAAGGCCACAGAGGGCGAGAATTACAAGGATGACCGATTCGCAGAATACTGGCAGGCGTCTCTGGATGCAGGTTTCAAGCGCGGTGCCTACCTTTTCTTCCTGCCGGGCAGGGATCCAAAGAAACAGGCTCAGAACTTCATCAGGACCGTGGGCGAACTGCGTCACAAGGATCTGGCGCCGATAGTCGATGCCGAGGTGAAGCCCAAGTCGATGAGCAACGAGCGCTACAGCGCCCTTGTGCTGGAGTGCATCAAGGAACTCGAGACCCACTACGGACGCAAGCCTATCATCTACGCCAACGACAACTTTCTCAACTGCATCCTCAGCAAGGATGTGCTCGCCTACCCTGTCTGGGTGGCCCACTACGAAACAGAAAAGCCAGTCGTGAAAGACTGGCTCTATTGGCAGTTTACAGACCGCGCCGTTGTCCACGGTGTGGAGGGCAAGGTCGATCTGAGTGTGATCAGATAGCTATTTTCCCATTGCAGCACACACCAGATTTATCACGATGAACGAGATGAATGTGGATGTGATGATGAGTGTCCAGTGAAGTCCGGCGAGAGGAATCGCGATTGCGGACAGCACCAGGCAGGCAAGCAGGATGTAGCGCTTGATGAATACCGGTGACTTCAGGTCGTCGCCCTTGTGGAACTTCAGAGAGAACATCGGGAGTTCGCAGACAAGGAGGAATGAGAGCACGAGCGAGAGTACCGGGATGAATACCAGGCCGTTGCACCATGCGGTGAGCAGACTGTCCGGAGTCTGGCTCACACATGCGACCAGTGAGCCGCAGATCATTGCGCAGGCAGGGGTCGGCAGACCGATGAAGCTGCTGGTCTGACGCTCGTCAACATTGAATTTTGCCAACCTCAGTCCGGAGAATGCAGCGATCAGGAGCGGAATGCAGCAGATGAGTTTCACCCAGACGGATGTGGTGACGCAGGTGATACCACCATGCGCACCCATCACCCAGTTGAAGAGCATCACTGCAGGAAGCACTCCGAAGCTGACCATGTCGGAAAGAGAATCCAGTTCCTTTCCAAGGTCGGAATAGGCGTCGAGCGCTCTCGCAGCGAGTCCATCGCAGAAATCGAAGACCGATGCCAGCAGCATCAGGACGAAGGCCTGCAGATAGAACCCGTGGAAGGCAGCGATAATACCCAGAACACCGCAGAGCAGGTTCATGCAGGTTATCGCGTCTGGAATATACTTTTTCATTTACTTGAGTCCAAGCTTCTTTGCGGTTGCCTTAGGAAGGGCATCCCTGTGGATCATGATGTCCATGCTCTGATTTCTTACGAATGCCTCGGTCGCATACCAGATGCCGTTGTACTTGCCGGTCTCGCCCCATGAGTTCTTGACCATGTAGTACTTCTTGCCGAACTGGTCTTTTGCGATGCCGAAGATCTGCATGCCGTGGTCGTCGGTGATGGTCTTGTTGTCGAAACCTTCCTGGCGGCTCTCCTGGGTTGCAACCTTCTCCACAACAGTATCCATCTGCTGCTCCGGCTTCTCCTCAGCCTTGCCTACCCAATGCTCCTGGTCTGAGCCGGAGGTAGACTTCTTCTGGGTGTCCACGAGGATTGCGAGGCCGTTGCGGGTGAAGCCCGGATCGCTCACGTCAGTGCCCCATGCTGCGGTATAGCCGTTCTCGAGTGCGTTGTCGAGAGCCTCGATGAACTCGTCGATAGGCACATTGTAGGCGGCATCCCAGCGCCAGTTGTCACAGATTTCGAGGACGAAGCTGGTGTAGAATGGATGGTGGGTGAATGAAGTGAGGGTCACGTAGTCTGCAGGGTTGAACTTGAGTGCGTCGCGGTACTCGGCAGGAGTGTAGGTCTTTCCGTTCACCTCGAAGCTCTCAGGGCATACGCCGAAGAATGCGTCGCAGATGGACACGAGGCCGGTCTTCCAGTTTGGAGAGAGAGGCTTCGCAGGGCTCTTGGAGATGGCCTCGACATAGGCCTTGGTGGCAGCGTCTACCTCAGCGTGAACAGGAAGCTCGGTAAGGCCCGGCATGGCTGCCTGAGGCACGATACCGTAGTCTGCAATCACGTGGAGCACATCGTCAGCCTCACTGCCGGCGGCGAAGTTGAGGTGTCCGTCCAGGCGGATGAACTTCTCACCGCGGTCCTGGTAGGACTTGGATACCACGAACATCTCTGAGAGATCAGGGTACTTGTCGGCGTCCTTGATCTTGTTGATGCGGATAATCTCAGACTCTACGAAACCGAGGGTTGAGAAGCACCAGCAGGTACCGCTGCGGTACTGGTTCTTTACCGGAGTGATAGGATTCTCCTTCACAGTGGTGAACTGATAGTCGGGGAATTTCGGCTGTGCAAAGGCGCTCACTGAAACTGCGAGGGCGAGTGCTGCGATGATGATCTTTTTCATATCTTTTGATTTTGATTGCAAAACAGTTCTGTACCTGTAACGCAAAAGCGTATTAGGTAATGTGCAAATATAATAAATATATATGAATGTTGGCTATCTTTGCAGGCGGATGAGAAGCGTACTCTACATACACGGCATGGGCGGCGGCGTCGACAGCAGGACGCCGAAGGCTCTCCGCAACCTGCGCCGCGACCTCGACATAGTCATACGTACATATGACTTCGATCCGGCCATTGCGCTGCCACAGATCGAGTCCTGGGTCGAGGAGGTGAAGCCTTCGCTGATAATCGCCGAGTCCATGGGGGCGAACTACGCCTTCCTCGTCGGAGCCGGGATCCCGCATATCTATCTCTCCCCTGCCCTCGGAGCCCCCGCACGCTTCGGCAGCACCCGCTGGCTCTTCCATCTTGCTTTTGTGCGCAAGAGCGTCGCAAAGATGTTCCCGGTACGTCCCGGAGAGCGCCAGAGCCTGCATTTCGACTACGAGACCATGTGCCATTTCCATGAATTTTCAAAGCTGGTGAAGGCGGCTGTCAAAGAACAAGCCCTCGCCAGAAAATCCGGCAAGGGCGATATGGTAATGGCCTTTTTCGGCAGGCGCGACTTCTACCGTAAGTCCGGCATAGTCCGCATCCGTCAGTGGGTGCGCCTTTTCGGCAAGGATTCCGTCCACCTCGACAACGAGTCCCATTTCTGGGAGAAGAAGAGGGTCAGGTCCGAGATGCTCCCCACTCTCAACAAGGTTCTGCCGAGAGAAAGGAAGAAGTAACTATTCCCCGAAGTATTTGTTCAGGAGATAGGCCATGCGGTAGCCGGCGTTGCGCAGCTGCATGATCACCAGGTCGCGTGACTTCGCATCAGTGTCCGGATCGAGGACTGGCGGTGTGGCAGGTTTGCCTCCGGCGAGCACCTCCGCAGGGGCTGGATTGATCTCGTAGATCAGGGCATTCTGCATTGCAGCCTGCTCGGCCCAAGAGATGATGTCTCCCTTGACGATCTTCTTGATCTCGCCCTTCTTGGCTGTGTCGATGAGATCTGCTACTTCCTCTGCGGACTTTCCTGGGAAAAGCCTCTCAGGCATGCCGTCGTAGACTCCATGGAAGGAGGCAATCTGCTTGCCGTCCAGGACCACAGGCCACTTCTGACCGCCCGGATTCCAGAGATATGTATGGGTAGGACAGTGCATGTCGCCGACAAAGTGGATGATCATCCTGAGGTTCATCAGGAGGGTCGAGTCGCTCATATTCTCCTTGTTGGAGAGGATATAGTCGGACATCAGGACGGCGCGGACGCAATCCCCCTTCGCGTAACGGATGGTAGGATCGTATTTGCCGGTCTCGAGGTCGCAGTTCCATACATGAAAGGCTGTGGTGTAGGCGATGTCGGGATCCTTGCGGTGGGCATCCATCCAGGTTGCATCCTTCTTCATGTCGTAAGGCATGATGGCAGCGATATTCTTCTTTGCCTTGTCTGTGAGATGCCTCTGGGCAATCTCCACGATGGTCCTGTGTCCCAGGCCGCCCCACGCGTTTGCCGCGAGGCTGAGAAGCATCAACAGGGATGATGCCAGTACTGTCTTTTTCATATATTTTCTATTTAAGATATGCGTCTTCAACCACCTTGGCGCTGCGGGCGATGAACTCTGCCAGGGCCTTGCCCTTGAGCATGCCGTTGGAGAGCAGGGCGAGATCTGCAATCTGCCTGAGCATCTCCTTGTCCTCATACTTGCCTTCCACGATCTTCACTACGAGAGGATTCTCCATGTTGACCACGATATTATAGGCCTGAGGCAGCTCGCCGTAGAAGTTCATGCCTCCGCCGAGGGCGCTCATTTCGCGGTAACGGCGCATGAACTCGCTCTGGGTGATGACGATAGGCGCTGCGGTTGCACCGAGATTTTCAGCCTCGATCATATAGTCGTTGCCCTCTGGAAGGACAGCCTTCACAGCCTCGTCGAGTTCCTTTTTCGCATCCTCGGAGAGTTCCGGCTTGATCTGTTCGGTCTTAGGGATGAGTTTCTCTATGGTGTCGGAGTCCACACGGGCAAAGCGGGAGTTCTCGATCTTGTTCTCGAGCAGGTTCACGAAATGTGAGTCAAGCTGGCAGTCGAGCAGGAGCACATCGTAGCCCTTTGCCTTCGCAGCCTCGATGAAGCTGTACTGAGCCTCGGTGTCGGTGGCGTAGAGATATACGACCTTGCTGTCCTTGTCGGTCTGCTCGCCTTCGATGCCCTTGCGGTAGTCCTCGAGGCTGAAATACTTTCCGTCGGTGTTCTTGAGGAGGCAGAACTTCATGGCCCTGTCGCAGAACTTTTCGTCTGAGAGCATACCGTATTCGATGAAGAGCTTGAGGTTGTCCCACTTGTTCTCGAGTGCCTCACGTTCGTTGCGGAAGATTTCGTCGAGACGGTCGGCCACCTTCTTGGTGATATAGCCTGAGATCTTCTTCACGTTGGCGTCGCTCTGGAGGTAGCTTCGGCTGACGTTCAGAGGGATGTCCGGAGAGTCGATCACGCCGTGCAGGAGGGTGAGGAAGTCAGGGACGATATTCTCGACAGAGTCGGTCACGAACATCTGGTTGCAGTAGAGCTGGATCTTGTTCTTCTGCACCTCGAGCTTGTCCTTGATCTTAGGGAAGTAGAGTACGCCGGTAAGGTTGAACGGGTAGTCCACGTTGAGGTGGATGTGGAACAGAGGCTCGTCTGCCATCGGATACAGGGCCTGGTAGAACTTGTCGTAGTCCTCGTCCTTGAGGTCTGCAGGCGCCTTTGTCCAGATCGGCTCCACTGTGTTGATGACATTGTCTTCTTCCTTGTCGACGTATTTGCCGTCCTTCCATTCCTGCTGCTTTCCGAACACTACCGGAACAGGCATGAACTTGCAATACTTGTTCAGGAGGGTCTGGATGCGGGATTTGGTTGCATATTCCTTCTCGTCGTCTGCGATGAGGAGGGTGATGGTGGTACCGCGTTCAGCCTTGTCGGATTCGCTCATCTGGAACTCAGGGTTGCCGTCGCAGGTCCACCTGACAGCCTTTGCGCCGTCTTTCCATGACAGGGTGTCAATGGTCACTGTCTTTGCGACCATGAAGGCAGAGTAGAAGCCAAGTCCGAAGTGGCCGATGATGGCTCCAATGTTGTCTTTGTATTTCTCAAGGAACTCCCCTGCCGATGAGAATGCGATCTGGTTGATATACTTGTCGACCTCTTCTTCGGTCATACCGATACCGTTGTCGGTGATCTTGAGGGTGCCGGCGGCTTCGTCGAGATCGATCTTGACTTTCAGGTCGCCGAGTTCGCCTGCGAATTCGCCTGACGCAGCGAGGGCTTTCATCTTCTGGTCAGCATCGACCGCGTTTGCCACGAGCTCACGAAGGAAAATCTCGTGGTCAGAATAAAGGAACTGTTTGATAACCGGGAAAATATTCTCGGTAGTAACTCCGATTTTACCAGTGTTTGTCATGATATCTGTCTTTAAATTTTCTTCTTTTTATTTCCAACAGTCAACAAATTTATGACTGTTGGAGCGATTTTGCTGCCAACAGTCATCTCAAATATCAGTCCAATACGGAGTTTATGACAAAATGTCACTGCGAGGCCGCTGCCTGGGTGCGATGTCAATGGAATGGAACGGATCCGATCCGAGAATTTTGAATAAATACTAGACTATGCCAAGGCTTGAACTTGTTCTTTTGAAAGCCCGGTCGCTTTGCAGATGATTTCGATGTCTATCCCTAGGGACTTCATATTCGATGCAACTTCAGCCCTACCTCTAGCTTCACCTTCTACAAGTCCTTCGGCTTTGCCTTCTGCTCTAGAAAGAGTCATATCGTTCGAGTAATCAAGTTCAGTCATCATATCCTTGTCATACATTAATCGTTTCTCAGCTGAAAACAAAGCAATCTCACATGCAAGGAACAATTCCTGGCTGATCTTGTCACTAAATGGATTCTCAACCTGCCGCGATGCATTCTTGAATGAATAGCACCAGCGGTCGAAACCAGTCTTGCAATCCTCCTTTCTGAGATTGAAGTAATGCAGCTGGACAAAGATACAATTAATAGTCGAAGGCGCAACCATCCGAGAATCCGTCTCAACCATTTTATAGCGTGAAACCACTCTTTTAGTCATAGAGGGTTTCTCATGCTCGAGTGCATTCTCCATAATACCGATGACATACACTGGCTGCAGGGAATAGTCCACCATCCCCTTGACAGCTTGAGTCTCATACGCCTTGGCACCATAGTAGATACTTCTTTGGAAGAAGTTCTTCGAATGTGGATAGCGCTGCATCTCCACTACAAACTTATGGCCGTCGCCATCCTTGCAAAAGAGATCGAAACGAATCCCCTTTGACGTAACGGTCTTTCCTTCAAGTTCCCCGGGAAGGAATTCGATATCAGTCACAACCCTTTCACCGTCTAGCACGGCGTTGAGAAAATCCATGATGAGTTCCTTGTTTTCCTTGTCGCCAAATACAGCCTTGAAACCGCTGTCTGTAAGTAGATTCACATACTTTTGTTCACTTGGGAATCCTGATGATTGATGATTGCAGTTCATTTCTTATGTGATTTGAATAGATAAATGAACTACAATATTATGCTCTTAAAAATTCATAAATCACAATTTTGTGAATATTGAATATATTTTGTGAAAACATATTATTTTGCAGCTGAAGCCAGCGCACCCAGGCAGATGGCCGAGCGGAGCATATCCCTATGCTTCGCGAAGCGAGGCCGCTGCCTGGGTGCGATGGTTATGAAATTTCATTCGCAACAGTCAGCGAAATGATGACTGTTGGAAAAAAATTAGAAATTGTAGCGGAGGCCGGCAATGATGAGGCCTTGCATGCCGACACCGAGATCGACGAAGCCGCGGAAATTGGTGCCGCCGAAATCCACACCGATAGGAGTGGCCTGCATGGCCCAGGTAACCTGGGTGGACGCATCTTTGGTCTCGGTCTTGCCGTCTTTTTCAGCGGTATAGCCCGGATTATGGATAACCATGAAACCGGCTGCGACTTTGGAGTACATGCTTACGTGAGGATAGCTGAACCATGGGAATTTCACGGCCGGCATGATGGACACGATGTGGTTGAGACTCGGTTTGTCTGCTTTGTAGATGGCATTTCCACCTTCGTCTGTACCGACCTTGTGGGAGAAGGTCAGGTTGTAGATTTCATAGGTGAGGCCACCGCCGACTGCCACGTGAGGATGTACATAGCGCATGTATTCGGCGCTGATTGCTCCAACGCTGTAGAGTTTCTCGGGCTTTATGGCGCCGAATCCGAACGCTGCTCCGAAAATGCCGCCGAAAGTATAGGCGAAAGACGGGATTGAAACACGTCCGTATGAGAGACTTACTTCATTTGCAGGGATTTCGAAACCTTGGTTTGAAACAAAGGTTTTCTGGGCAAACGCAGAGCAGCAGAGCGCCAGCGCAGCAAGACAAGCGAAAAGCTTCTTCATAGTCATTTGAATTTATGATAAGGACAAAATTACTATATTTGCGCGTAATATCAACAGAATCAATGAAAAAACCGATAGTAGCCCTTGTTTACGACTTTGACGGAACCCTGTCTCCCGGCAATATGCAGGAGTTCGGTTTCATCCAGGCAATAGAAAAAAGTCCGGAAAAATTCTGGAGGCAGAGCGATGACATCGCACGTGGCCAGGACGCAAGCAACATCCTGAGTTACATGAAGTTAATGTTTGACGAAGCCAAGAAGAAAGACATCCGTCTGCGCAAGAAAGACTTCGTGAACTTCGGAAAGAAAGTGGAACTTTTCGACGGAGTACAGGAATGGTTCCAGCTCACCAAAAGGTACGGTGAGGAAAAGGGCGTCCAGGTGGAGCACTACATCAATTCCTCCGGCCTTGCGGAAATTATAGAAGGAACTCCGATAGCAAAAGAATTCAAGAGAATCTTCGCATGCTCGTTCATCTACGACGAGAACGGAGAGGCTGTATGGCCGGGCATAGCTGTTGACTACACAGCCAAAACCCAGTTCCTCTTCAAAATAAATAAAGGTATCCTGAGCATGCGCGACGCAAAATTCGTCAACGAAAGCCAGGCTGAAGACAAGAAGAGGGTGCCATGGAACCACATGGTCTACTTCGGCGACGGCGACACCGATGTGCCATGCATGAAGATTGTGAAAATGTTCGGAGGCCACAGCATCGCTGTCTACAACCCGGAAAAACCAAACAAAAAGGCCACTGCAGAGAAATTGCTCCGCCAGGAACGTGTAAACTTCATCGCTCCGACGGATTACAGCAAGGAGAGCCGCAACTACAGGCTCGTCTGCGCCATAATCGACAAGATCAAGGCGGACTGGGAACTGCAGAGACTCACCAGATCATCGAGATAAAACAAGAATGCGGCCCGAGGGGGCCGCATTCTTTAATTTATAAACTGCTGGGCGTACTCCTTTGTAAGGTGCCAGGTCTTCTTCCTTGAGGAAGGGGCCTCGTACATCGCCTCGTTCATGATCTGCTCGCAGATACTGCGGAGGCCTCGGGCGCCTAGTTTCTTCTCTATTGCAGTGTCGACAATCAGGTCCAGCACATCGTCATCAATCTCCAGAACCTTGCCGTCCAGTTCGAACATCTTCTTGTACTGCTTGATGATGGCGTTCTTAGGCTCGGTCAGGATCCTGCGGAGGGCATCCCTGTCCAGGTGGTCGAGATAGGTAACGATAGGAAGTCGTCCTATGATCTCGGGGATGAGGCCGTAGGCACGCAGGTCCTGCGCATTCACATACTTCAGCAGATTGTCCTTGTCCACCACATTGTTCTTGGCGGTGAATCCGATAACCTGGGTGTTGAGCCTCTGGGCTATCTTGCGCTCGATTCCCTCGAAAGCGCCGCCGCAGATGAAAAGTATGTTCTGGGTGTTCATGTGCACGAACTCCTGCTCCGGGTGCTTGCGTCCGCCCTTTGGCGGAACGTTCACGATAGATCCCTCGAGCAGCTTCAGCAGGCCCTGCTGCACACCCTCGCCACCCACGTCGCGGGTGATGGAAGGATTGTCGCTCTTGCGGGTGATCTTGTCAATCTCGTCTATGAAGACTATGCCGCGCTCTGCCCTCTCCTGGTCGTAGTCGCACTCCTGGAGCAGACGGGAAAGAAGGCTCTCCACATCCTCTCCGACATAGCCGGCCTCGGTCAGCACAGTCGCGTCCACGATGGTGAAAGGCACATCAAGCATCTTGGCTATAGTCCTGGCAATCAAAGTCTTGCCACTGCCGGTAGGCCCGACCATCAGGATGTTGGACTTGTCGATCTCCAGATTGTCCACATCCGCCTTCTGCTCAGAATCGAGGTTGGCTTCCAGTCTCTTGTAGTGATTGTAGACAGCCACCGCAAGGAGCTTCTTAGCCCTGTCCTGACCTATTATATATTTATCCAGTTCCGCGTGGATCTCCTTCGGGGTCATGACCTTGGAGCCGGCATTGGAAGTTCCCTTGCGGGACTTGCCTCCCTTTGCCGCCACAAGGCCATAGTCCTTGAGGTAGTCATAGCCCATTTCGATGCAGTCGCTGCAGATGCAGCCGTTACTGCCCTGCAGGAGCACAGGCACCTCGGACTCGGACCTTCCGCAGAACGTGCACCTTTTTTCGTTCTTCACGTTCTTTGCCATTACTTCTGCTTTCTGAGGATTTCGTCCACCATACCGTACTCGAGAGCCTCCTGGCTGGTCATCCAGAAATCCCTGTCGGCGTCGGCGGCAATCTTCTCGATGCTCTGACCGCTGTGCTCGGAGATGATTCTGTAGAGCTCAGCCTTGGTCTTGAGAATCTCACGTGCGGCAATCTCGATGTCGGAAGCCTGTCCACGCGCACCTCCGAGAGGCTGGTGGATAAGCACCCTGGAGTGTGGGAGAGCAGAACGCTTGCCCTTCTCGCCGGCACACAGGAGCACAGAGCCCATGGATGCAGCCATACCGGTACAGATGGTCGCAACGTCAGGGTTGATGAGCTGCATGGTGTCATAGATGCCCAGACCGGAAGATACCTGACCGCCCGGGGTGTTCAGGTAGAGGCTGATGTCGGCATTCGGGTCGTCAGCCGCGAGGAAGAGCAGCTGGGCCTGGATAATATTTGCCACATCGTCGTCGATCGGCACACCGAGGAAAATCACACGGTCCATCATAAGACGTGAGAATACGTCCATGGAAGCCACATTGAGTTTGCGCTCCTCGATAATGGTAGGATTGATATAGGAGTTAACGGAGCGACGGTAGTCGTGAAGGGTGAGGGAGCTCAGGCCCTCACTTTTTGCGTATTTATCAAAATCGTTCATCATACCCTTATATACGTAAAAAAAAGGCCGCGCTTACACGCGGCCCTGAATTTTTCGCAGATTTACTTAAGCTCGCGGAAGTTCTTTACAGAAATCTTCTTCTTTTTGAGTGTCACGATCTCGCGTACTGCGTTGATTGTCTTCTCGTTTTCAACCTGCTCGATGATGCGGCGGCTCTCCTTCTCCTGTGAGAGGATGTTCTTTGCGAAGGACTCGAGCTGCTCGTCAGGAACATTGTTCATTCCGTACATTGCGAACTGATATGCTGCGTAAGCCTTTGCAGATGCCATCACGTCAGCCTCCTCGATCTTGACCTCGAGCTGCTTTGCAACAGCCTCGCGAACGAGCTGCCACTTGTAGTCCTCGATGAACATAGGCCACTCTGACTCGATCTGCT
>JAKSJK010000005.1 GCA_024398095.1 Bacteroidales bacterium | reverse complement strand
GTGCGATGAATCTGTATCAGTTGGGACTTGAGTACCTGAAGGGTACCGGGCATCCAAGGATACAGTCGCCATCCGGCAAGCCGGGTGACGGAGGGTGCCGTCAATCACCCTGCGATGCGACGCCACGCCGCAAGGCGAAAAGAGGTAGGAGTTATGACAAAGAGCGTGACGCATGCACTACCGGGCAGTCGCAAGCCCATCAATCTTCAGTTGATGGGTAGTTGACATACTACATAGGTATCCAGGGGTTAATCCAATAAAGCGCTGATGTCAAGCCGGAACTCTTCAATTGAGACTTCTGACTTCTTGAGGAACATTATCATGTAGATTGGGATATTCAGTACACGGTCTTCTTCCTTCAGATTCTCATTACAGAAGACAAAGGCTTGTTTTAAATCATAGTTCTGAACGTCCAGCACGTTGTCAAGAGCTGAATGGACATAGTAGTCCTTGCCTGACTTCACCTCTATAGGAATGATTTCACCGTTTCCGTTGTCTATCACGAAATCCAGTTCACCGAGCTTCTTGCTGTTGAAATAGAAAGTCGGATACCCTTTGGAACTCAGTTCCTGAGCCACGAAGTTCTCATATACGGAGCCAAAATTCACATTGATGTTCCCTTTCAGTATTTCCATCTGGATTCCGTTCGAATATTGGTATGCCAGCAAGCCGACGTCGTTCTGGAACAGTTTGAAAAGATTCCTCTGCTTGTTCAGTATCAGCGGTGACGTAGGTTCCGATACATTGAATGTGGGTATGGCAACACCAGCCTTCCACATCCAGATGAAACTGTTCTGGTAGCGTGACAGCTTGAAGTTCTCGTTCAGGTTCTTCAGTATGAACCTCTTGTTCTTGTTATTCAGTTCGGATGGTATCAGATCAAAGATGTCATTCAGATATAGCTTCTCATCGGGATCATAACGCGAGATGTCTCTCTTGTACAGATTGATGATCGCGCGCTGTTCTGCAATCACCTTCTGCATATTTTTTGTGCGGACATACGCATTCACTGCCGCCGGCATACCACCGACAATCAGATATAGTGAAACGATGGACATCATCTGCTTGTGTACAACGTCGTCTACCGGACGCCGGTTCTCGTACGCCTCATGCAACTCGCCTATCACTTTATCCGAAACGCCTACGGCCGTGCAGAATTCCTCAAGGTCGAAAGGGAATACATCTACAACATCCATGTAGCCAACTGGTTCTGAACGAAGGTCCTTCAACTCAACGCCCAACAACGATCCCGATAATGCATAGCGGTAGCTCCCTTCATCTACCAAGAATTTGATCTGGGTGACGATTTCCGGGCATTCCTGGACCTCGTCGAAGAGAATCAGTGTTTTGCCTACGACCAAAGGATCCTGGATAAATGCTGACAGGCGCAGCAGTATTTGCTGAGCATTCTGAGCACCTAAGAAAATATCCTTTGCATCGGGCGTCTCAACAAAGTTGATTTCGACAAAGTGTTTGAATCTCCTCTTTGCCAGGTTTCTCACCGCCCAGGTCTTCCCGACCTGCCTTGCGCCTGTCAGCAGCAGGGCTTTAGTGTGTTCACCTTCAAAAAAAGAGTCTAAAAAAGAGTCAAGTTTTCTTTCAAGCATAATATTTGTCCGCTTTTTCCGACGCAAATATAGCTTCTTTGTCCGCTTTTTCCAAAATCAAAAAGGGGATTTTGTCCGCTTTTTCTTAACCTTGTCTGGGTAGTTTTATCGAGTGTGTCTCTGACTCCACCGCACCCGGGCAGATGGCCGAGCGGAGCATATCCCTATGCTTCGCGAAGCGAGGCCGCTGCCGGGTGAGGTTTGTACTCAGCACTTGTGCTTTGAAAATAAGTACAATCTGCTTAACTTTCCGGAGGAAATCGCAGGGCGCAATTCGGAGGATACAGTGGCGTAGACTGGGTCTTGTAAAGCGTAAAGAAACATGGAACAAAATAGTAGCTCAAATAAACGAGGGTCTATTCCAATGGTATTAAAACTAGTTTTTATATGCCACATGTGTTTTTGTGCGGCATGTAGTCTGTTTATCTTTATTATGTTTGTTGGCCTGTCATGGCCCGTAGAAACATATTGGTACGACTATTTGTTTTATGGTATATGCTCGATTTGTGCTTGTTATCTGCCCATTACACTAGTGTTATTACCGTTTGAAGGGATATTGAGCAAGATCGTGAGAATCTTTAACTTTCCGATGTGTGTACTTTTTTCGTTGTTGTCCACTAGTCTCTTATACTATGTCGCGACTCCTTTGGATTTCGATGCGGATAGTCTCGATAGCTTTGCCCTGTCGTTGGTCGTTCTAATTGCTTTAATTTCTATAACAATTGCTCAAGTAGCTTTTGTTTATAAGGTCCGAAAGCTGGTCCATAAGAATACTACCCTTTAGCGACCTTGACGAAGTCCACGAAGAGCGGGTGAGGGTTGAGGACGGAGGTGGAGTATTCCGGATGGAACTGGCCGCCGATGTACCAGCGCAGGCCCGGGATCTCCACAATCTCCACGAGGTCGTTCTCCGGGTTGATGCCGGTACACTTCATGCCGGCAGCCTCGTACTCAGCCTTGAAGGCATTGTTGAACTCGTAGCGGTGGCGGTGACGCTCCTGGACCATCTCCGAGCCATAGATCGCCCTCGCGCGGCTGCCCTCTACGAGCTTGCAGGAATAGGCACCCAGACGCATCGTACCGCCCATTTCGGTGATATTTTTCTGGCTCTCCATGATGTCGATCACGTTATGAGGGGTAACGGCGTCCATCTCGCGGCTGTTGGCATCGGCATAGCCAAGCACGTTTCGGGCGAACTCGATGACCATCATCTGCATGCCCAGGCATATGCCGAAAGTCGGGATATCGTGGGTACGGGTATACTCGGCAGCCACGATCTTGCCCTCGATGCCGCGCAGGCCGAAGCCTGGACATATTACCACGCCGGAAAGCCCCTCGAGCTTCTCTGCAATATTCTCACGTGTAACCTCCTCGCTGTTCACGAAAACCAGCTTGACCTTGCAATCGTTGTAGACGCCGGCAATCAGCAGGCTCTCGCGTATGCTCTTGTAGGCATCTTGGAGGTCATACTTGCCCACGAGGCCGATACGCACCTCCTGCTTCACAGCGTGCATCTTCGTAAGGAAATCGCGCCATGGACTCATCTGAGGCAACTCGTCCACTGGCATGCCGGTCTTGCGCAGGATGGCCTTGTCCAGACCCTGGCGCTCCATGTTGATCGGCACCTCGTAGATGCTAGGCAGGTCCTCGCTCTGGACCACGCAGTCGCGGTCCACGTTGCAGAACGCAGCCACCTTCTGGAGCAGGTTGCTGTCCAGATGGTACTCTGTACGCAGAATCAGCACATCCGGCTGGATGCCCATGCTCTGCATCTCCTTGACGGAATGTTGGGTAGGCTTGGTCTTGAACTCGCCGGCGGCCTTGAGGTAAGGCACATAGGTAAGGTGGATAGAGATGGCGCGGCTGCCCAGTTCCCAGCGCAGCTGTCGGATGGCCTCCATGAAAGGGGCGCTCTCGATGTCGCCGATGGTGCCGCCCACCTCGGTAATGATGAAATCGTAATGCTTCGGATCGTCCTCACGCTTCATCCTGCGCTTGATCTCGTCAGTGATGTGAGGGACGACCTGTATGGTTTTGCCAAGGTAATCTCCGCGACGCTCCTTGTCGATCACAGCCTTGTAGATGCGGCCTGTGGTCACGGAGTTGCCACGGGTGGTCCGGATGCCGGTGAAACGCTCGTAATGGCCGAGGTCCAGGTCGGTCTCCATGCCGTCTACGGTCACATAGCACTCTCCGTGCTCATAGGGATTGAGCGTACCCGGATCGATGTTGATATACGGATCGTATTTCTGTATTGTGATGCTGTAGCCGTGAGCCTGGAGAAGCTTTCCGATGCTGGATGAAATGATGCCTTTGCCGAGTGATGAAACCACGCCGCCGGTCACGAAGATGTACCTTGTCTGTTCCATATTGTAAATTAGTTGTTATATGCTGTTTCGCCGTGTTCGTAGATGTCGAGGCCTTCCTCCTCGACGCGTGGCTCAACCCTGATGCCCCAGATCTTGTCGAGGACCTTGAGGAAGCCGAATCCGAGCACGAATGCCCATGCGATGGTCACGGTAACTCCGAGAACCTCGATTCCGAGGAAATGCCATCCGCCGCCGTAGAAGAGACCTCCGTCTGTTGCAAAGAGGCCGGTGAGAACGGTTCCGAGGAAACCGCAGACGCCGTGTACTGAAACCGCGCCTACAGGGTCGTCGATGCGGCAGATCTTGTCGATGAATACGACAGAGCCGAACATCGCTGCGCCGCAGAGTGCACCGATGATGGCAGATCCGCCTATGGTCACCAGGTCGCAGCCGGCTGTGATGCCGACCAGGCCGGCGAGGACACCGTTGCAGACGAGTGAGAGAGATGGCTTTCCATAGGCGATCCAGGTGAGGATGAGCACGATCGCTCCACCTGTCACCGCTGCCATGTTTGTGGTGCACATCACATGTGAGATTGCTATTGCGTTCTCAGCTCCGTCAGCTGCGAGCTGTGAGCCCGGGTTGAAGCCGAACCAGCCGATCCAGAGGATGAAGACTCCGAGGGCACCGAAGGTCAGGTTATGGCCAGGAATAGCCACAGACTTGCCTGAGGCGGTATATTTGCCTCTTCTCGGACCGAGGATCATGGCTCCGGCAAGAGCGATTACGCCGCCGACTGCATGAACCACCGTAGAGCCTGCAAAATCGTGGAAACCGAGCTCTGAGAGCCAGCCGCCGCCCCAGGTCCAATGGCCTTCGATCGGATAGATGATGGTGGAGATGAGGATTGAGATGATGATATACATCGAGAATTTCGTGCGCTCCGCCATACCGCCGGAAACGATGGTGGCTGCCGTGGCGCAGAAGACGGTCTGGAAGATCAGCGTGCACTCCGCGGGGATGTTGGAGTTGCCGATGAAGCTCCAGTCGAAGAGGTGCAGGCCTCCGATGAAGCCGTTGCCCTCTCCGTGCATGAGGCCGAAGCCTATGAACCAGAAGAGGACTGTGCCGACCATGAAGTCGACGAAGTTCTTCATGAGTATGTTGGCTGTATTCTTGGACCTGGTGAAGCCGGCTTCAACGAGGGCGAAGCCTGGCTGCATCCAGAAAACGAGCATTGCTGCGATGAGTACCCAAACGGTGTCGAGGCTGTTGATAGTTTCCATGATCATTTACTTTTTATCTGCCAATACTGTGTCTCCATGTTCGCCTGTGCGGATTGAGTAGGTATCCTCTACAGGACTTACGAAAATTCGGCCGTCGCCTACTTCTCCGGTGTGGGCTGCCTTGAGGATGGCATCCACAGCCGGCTGCACGAACGGGTCGCGGCAGACGATGGTGATCTCGATGCGTGAGATGATGTCGGTGCTGTACATCACTCCACGGTAGATTCGGTCCTCACGGTCCTGGCCGATGGCCTTGACCTCCGAGTAGGAGAACCAGTTGATGTCGGCGGCAAAAAGTGCCTCTTTCACATCCTCGAACTTTGTCTTTCGGATGATTGCTTCGATCTTTTTCATGGCTTTAAAAATTTGTTAAGTTCGTTAATGTACCTATTGTACTAGTAAGCTTTTACGTGGACGCCCTTCACTGCGCGTCCGCTAGGGTCGTTGAGGCTCTTCCAGGCCGCGTCCCACTCGAGGGCGATGGCGGTGGAGCAGGCCACGCTGGCTTCCTGAGGGACGCTGCGGGCCGCACTTTCGCTAGGGAAATGCTCCTCGAAGATGCTGCGGTAGAAGTACTCTTCCTTGTTGAGCGGCGGGTTGATGGGGAACCGTTCCGCCGCATGGGCCATCTGTTCGTCGGACACCTGTTCAGAGGTGAGTTTCTTGAGAGAGTCGATCCAGGAGTAGCCCACGCCGTCGGAGAACTGCTCCTTCTGGCGCCATGCCACGCTTTCGGGCAGCATGTCTTCAAAGGCCTCGCGGACGATCTTTTTCTCGATTACTGTGCCGGGACACATCTTGGCTTCGGGGTTGAGGCTCATGGCCACATCCAGGAACTCCTTGTCCAGGAAAGGCACGCGTCCCTCGACGCCCCATGCGGAGAGGGCCTTGTTGGCCCTGAGGCAGTCGTAGAGGTAGAGCTTGGAGAGCTTGCGGACGCTTTCCTTGTGGAACTCCTCAGCGCTCGGAGCCTTGTGGAAGTAGAGATAGCCTCCGAAAACCTCGTCTGCGCCTTCTCCCGAGAGCACCATCTTGATGCCCATGGACTTGATCACCCTGGCCAGCAGATACATAGGGGTGCTGGCCCTGACGGTGGTCACATCGTAGGTTTCGATGTGGTAGATCACGTCGCGGATTGCGTCCAGACCCTCTTGCACGGTGTAGTTCACCTCATGGTGCACTGTGCCGATGAAGTCGGCCACTTCCTTGGCCTTTGCGAGGTCGGGTGCGCCTTTGAGACCCACTGCGAAGGAGTGCAGCCTAGGCCACCAGGCATCGTTGGTATCGCCGCTCTCGACTCTCTTGCGCGAATATTTCATCGCAAGGGCGCTGGTTACGGAACTGTCGAGTCCGCCGGAGAGCAGCACGCCGTAAGGCACGTCGCACATAAGCTGGCGTTTCACTGCCGCATCCAGGGCCTCGCGCACATCGCTGGCCTTCGCACCGTTGTCCTTCACTGCAGCCCATTCGGTCCAGTCTCTCTTGTACCAGCGTACCATCCTGCCTTCGCGGCTGTGGTAATAGTGGCCGGGGAGGAAAGGCTCGTACCTTTCACAGAAGCCTTCGAGCGCCTTGAGCTCGCTGGCCACATAGACCTTTCCGTCGCTGTCATAGCCGATGTAGAGAGGAATCACGCCGATCGGGTCTCTGGCGATCAGGAATTCGTCCTTCTCTTCATCATAGAGGGCAAAGGCGAATATGCCGCTGAGATCCTCGAGAAAGTCTATGCCTTTCTCCTGATAGAGGGCCAGGATTACCTCACAGTCGCTGCCGGTGAGGAAACTGTAGCGGTCTGCGTAATCGTCTCTGATCTTCTGATGGTTGTAGATCTCTCCATTGACTGCAAGGATGTGTCTGCCGTCCGGGGATTTGAGCGGCTGGCCTCCTGAAAGGGGATCGACGATGGAGAGTCTCTCATGGGCGAGGACGGCGGTCTTGCCGGAGTAGATTCCACTCCAGTCCGGACCGCGATGGCGTATCTTCCTGGCCATCTTCAGAGCCTTCTCCCTGCATTGGGGGACCAGGGTAGGCTCGATGTTGAAAATTGCTGCAATTCCGCACATATCTGTTGTCCGTTTCTGTTAATACGCAGGAAATTAAAAAGGGGACTTGACCCTTGGCCAGTCCCCTTTATTTGGTTTCTTCGCTTTGTTTTCTGTATGTCTCAGACTGGCTCGACATACACAAGCGCCACAGGACCTGATTGAGGTTCTGCTGCTGGAAATTATTATTTGACTTGTGATTGTACATAGCCCGTATCTGAATTACGGGATTCAAAATTAGGAATATCTTTTAGATTCTGCAAGTATTTTTAAAGAAATTTCGCTGTTCTACGGCAGTCTACGCGCGTTTTTATATAATATAGGTGTGAAATTTTTTATCAAAAAAAGTAAAAAAATTATTGCATTTTCGGAAACAACAAATTAAATTTGCTCTCACAAACGGACAAAACATTCAAATGAACTACAGGTCAAATAACAAGCAGCAGAAGCAGCAGAATTCCAATCAGTTCTGCCGCCTGTTTGCGTCTGTTACCAGCCTGAGACGCTTTGAATAACAGAAACTCTTAAATATCCGATATTGAAAGGGGGCTGGTCCGGAAGGAATCAGCCCCCCTTTTTGAAACCAGGATAAATTATGATTTTCGGGCCGTCCGGAAGGAATGAGTGATAAATTGAAAGACAAAACAACTTAATATCTTACAACATGTCATCAAAACTGAGATTCCAAGTGGTAGACGAGGCTTTCAAACGTCAACCGGTAGAAGTGAAGCTCCCAGCTGAGCGCCCAAGTGAGTATTTCGGCAAGTACGTCTTCAACAAACAGAAGATGTTCAAGTATCTCCCCGCTGCCGTATACCAGAAAATGTGTGACGTCATCGACAACGGAGCTCCATTCGAGCGCAGCATCGCCGATGCTGTGGCTGAGGGTATGAAAAAATGGGCGACCGAACTCGGCGTCACCCACTACACCCATTGGTTCCAGCCTCTCACCGAAGGAACCGCAGAGAAGCACGACGGATTCGTAGAGCACGACGGCAAAGGCGGCATGCTCGAGGAATTCACAGGCAAGCTCCTCATCCAGCAGGAACCGGACGCCAGCTCATTCCCATCTGGCGGAATCCGCAGCACCTTCGAGGCCAGAGGCTACTCGGCATGGGATCCAACCTCCCCAGTGTTCGTCATCGGCGACACACTCATGATCCCTACCATCTTCATCGCCTACACCGGCGAAGCCCTGGACTACAAAGTTCCGCTCAAGAAAGCTCTCTACGCAGTCGACAAGGCAGCAACTGCTGTAGTCAGGTACTTCAACCCGGAGGTCAAGAAGGTTGTCAGCAACCTCGGCTGGGAGCAGGAGTACTTCCTCGTGGACGAGGCTCTCTATGCAGCGCGTCCTGACATGGTGATGACCGGCAGGACCCTCATGGGCCACGACTCTGCGAAGAACCAGCAGATGGACGACCACTATTTCGGATCCATCCCTAGCCGAGTAGAGGAGTTCATGAAAGACATCGAGATCCAGGCCCTCGAGCTCGGCATCCCATGCAAGACCCGTCACAACGAGGTCGCTCCTAACCAGTTCGAGCTGGCTCCTATCTTCGAGGAGACCAACCTCGCAGTTGACCACAACATGCTCATGATGTCCATCATGAAGAGGGTTGCACGCAAGCACGGTTTCCGCTGCCTCCTCCACGAGAAGCCTTTCAAGGGCGTCAACGGTTCCGGCAAGCACAACAACTGGTCGCTCTCGACCGACACCGGAATCCTTCTCCACGCCCCTGGAAAGACCCCTATGGACAACCTCCGTTTCGTAACCTTCACCGTTGAGACACTGAAGGGTGTGTACAACCACAACGGCCTGCTCAAAGCCAGCATCATGTCGGCTTCCAATGCACACCGTCTTGGCGCAAACGAGGCACCTCCAGCAATCATTTCTTCCTTCCTCGGCAGGACTCTCACCGACCTCATCGACCATGTCGAGGCCGCAACGGAGGACGCTCTGTCAGTGGCTGGCAAGACTTCATTCAAGCTCGATCTCCCATCAATCCCTGAACTGATGATCGACAACACCGACCGCAACAGAACCTCTCCTTTCGCATTCACCGGAAACCGCTTCGAGTTCCGTGCAGTGGGTTCAGAGGCTAACTGCGCAAGTGCAATGCTTACCCTCAACGCCGCTGTGGCAGAAGCTCTCACCGACTTCAAGGCAAGGGTTGACGCTCTCATCGAGGCCGGCGAGGCTAAAGAGGCTGCCATCCTCAAGGTGGTCCGCGAGGACATCAAGTACATCCGCCCTATCATTTTCAACGGCAACGGCTACGGCGAAGAGTGGAAGCTCGAGGCTGCAAAGCGCGGTCTTGACTGCGAGACCTCTGCACCGCTTATCTTCGACGCATACCTCTCAGAGTCTTCTGTAAAGATGTTCGAGAGCACCAAGGTAATGACCCGTCTGGAGCTTGAGGCCCGCAACGAGATCAAGTGGGAGACCTACACCAAGAAGATCCAGATCGAGAGCCGCATCTTCGGCGACCTCTGCCTGAACCACATCATCCCTGTTGTGACCAAGTACCAGAGCATGCTCATCGACAACGTACACAAGGTGATGGATATCTTCCCAGAGGAGAAGGCCAGCCTCATCTCCAAGGAGAACCTCCACATCATCGAGAAGATCAGCGACCACGAGTCCTTCATCATCGAGAAGGTGGATGCCATGGTGAACGCCCGCAAGGTTGCGAACAAGATCGAGTCCGAGAGGGAGAAGGCGATTGCCTACCACGACACCGTGGCACCTCTCCTCGAAGAGATCCGCTACCATGTCGACAAGCTCGAGACCATCGTAGACGACGAGGCATGGCCGCTTCCAAAGTACCGCGAACTTCTTTTCATCAGATAATGCAAGGTTTATACTCCCCAGCTTACGAGCATGACGCATGTGGCGTCGGAATGGTCGTAAACATACATGGTGGCAAGACCCACCAACTGGTTGACAATGCTCTCCGTGTGCTCGAAAATATGGAGCACAGGGGAGCGGAAACCAGAGACAAGACCGGAGACGGAGCCGGTATATTGCTCCAGATTCCACACGAGTTCATACTCCTCCAGGGTATACCGGTTCCGGAAAAAGGCCGCTACGGCACGGGACTGGTTTTCCTGCCTAAAGACCCGGCCCGCCAGGCTGAAATACTTACCACCATCATAGACGAGATCGAAAAAGCCGGTCTCGCTTTGATGCATATAAGGACAGTGCCTGTTAACCCCGAGGTCCTCGGCGCCGGTGCGCGCGAAGTGGAGCCTGACATCAGGCAGATCTTCATCACCGGAGTCAAGGACGAGGATGTGGACAGACTCGAGCAGATCCTCTACAAGATCCGCAAGAAGATCGAAAACCGCGTCAAGGACGAGGACTTCTACATCTGCTCCCTTTCCAGCAGGAACATTATATATAAGGGTATGCTTACCTCGGGACAGCTGAGGCGCTACTTCCCGGATCTGAGCAATGCCTATTTCACCAGCGGCCTGGCTCTGGTTCACTCCCGCTTCTCGACCAACACCTTCCCTAAGTGGAAGCTGGCACAGCCGTTCAGGCTGCTCTGCCACAACGGCGAAATCAACACCATCCGCGGCAACCGCGGCTGGCTGCAGGCACGTGAGAGTGTGCTTTCAAGCGAGACTCTCGGGGACATCAGGGACATCAAGCCTATCCTCCAGAAGGACATGAGCGACTCCGCCAGCCTCGACAATGTGTTCGAGTTCCTGGTGATGAGCGGCATGAGCCTCCCGAAGGCCATGAGCATCCTGGTGCCTGAGTCCTTCAACGACAAGAACCCTATCAGCGAAGACCTCAAGGCCTTTTACGAATATTACTCCATCCTCATGGAACCGTGGGACGGCCCTGCCGCCCTGCTCTTCTCTGACGGACGCTATGCGGGCGGTATGCTTGACCGAAACGGTCTGCGCCCATCCCGCTACACCATCACCAAGAACGGCATGATGGTGGTTGCCAGCGAGGTCGGTGTGATGGATCTCGATCCGTCAGACGTTGTCTCAAAGGGACGTCTCGAGCCTGGCAAGATCATCATGGTGGACACCCTCGAAGGCAAGATCTACTACGATGGCGAGATCAAGCAGCAGCTGGCCGGCGAGCATCCTTACCGCCAGTGGCTCTCCACCAACCGCATCCAGCTTGAGAACATCAAGAGCGGCCGCCATGTGGAGAATTCAGTTCCTGACCTGGAGCGCAAGCTCCGCAGCTTCGGCTTCGGCCAGGAGGACATCGACAAGACTGTGATCCCTATGTGCGTGAACGGCCAGGAGCCTATCGCGTCCATGGGCAACGATACCCCTCTGGCGGTCATCAGCGACCGTCCCCAGGTCTTCTTCAACTACTTCCGCCAGCAGTTTGCCCAGGTGACCAACCCTGCCATCGACCCGATCAGGGAGGAACTGGTGATGTCGCTTGTGGAGTATATCGGCACCGTCGGTACCGGTATCCTGGTGCCTGACGAGTCAAACTGCAAGATGGTCCGCCTGCCGCAGCCTGTGCTTACAAATGCACAGCTCGACATCCTCTGCAACATCCGTTACAAGGGCTTCAAGACAGTCAAGCTGCCTATGCTCTTCGAGTGCGCCAAGGGAGAGAAAGGCCTCAAGCAGGCTCTCGACGAACTCTGCCGCAAGGCTGAAGAGGCAGTAGACGAGGGTGTAAGCTACATCATTCTCAGCGACCGCGACCTCGATCCCCAGCGTGCGGCCATCCCTTCACTGCTGGCTGTCAGCGCAGTGCACCACCACCTCATCTCTGTACAGAAGCGTGTGCAGACCGCCCTCATCGTGGAGTCCGGCGAGATCCGCGAGGTGATGCATGCAGCCCTGCTGCTCGGCTACGGTGCCTCTGCAATCTGTCCATATCTGACCTTCGCAGTGCTTGACGACCTTGTGAAGAAGCACCGTATCCAGGAGGAGTACAAGACTGCAGAGAAGAACTATATCAAGGCTGTGGACAAGGGTCTGAAGAAGATACTCTCGAAGATGGGTATCTCCACCATCAGGTCTTACCGTGGCGCGAAGATATTCGAAAGCATCGGTCTGGGCGAGGAGCTGCTCAACCGTTACTTCGGAACAGAGATTTCAACCATCGGCGGCATCGGCCTCCGCGACATAGCCCGTGACGCCATCAAGTTCCACGACGAGGCATTCAAGCCGGCCAAGATCAACGAGTTCCTCGAGAACAACGGCCAGTTCAGCTACCGCCGTGACGGCATCAAGCATGCATGGAACCCTGACACCATCGCAAATCTCCAGATAGCGACCCGTCTGGGCTCATACAAGAAATACCAGGAGTGGGAGAAGATGGTGGACTGCAAGGAGTCTCCTATCTTCCTCCGCGACTACATGAACTTCCGCAAGGCTGTCGCTCCGGTACCTCTGGACGAGGTTGAGCCTGTGGAGAGCATCGTGAAGCATTTCGTGACCGGCGCAATGTCCTTCGGTGCGCTCAGCATCGAGGCACATGAAGCTCTGGCTCTGGCTATGAACCGTCTGGGCGCGAGAAGCAACACCGGTGAGGGTGGCGAGGACAATGTGCGCTACCACAGCGATGTGGACGGCGTGAGCCTCTCCAGCAAGACCAAGCAGATCGCTTCCGGACGTTTCGGTGTGACTGCGGAATACCTCGTGAATGCAGAGGAATTGCAGATCAAGGTGGCCCAGGGCGCGAAGCCTGGTGAGGGCGGCCAGCTGCCGGGCTTCAAGGTGAACGAGATCATCGCCAAGACCAGAAACGCCATCCCGGGCATCTCTCTGATCTCGCCTCCGCCTCATCACGACATCTACTCCATCGAGGATCTCGCCCAGCTGATCTTCGACCTCAAGAATATCAACCCTAAGGCTGCGGTTTCCGTGAAATTGGTTGCCGAGAGCGGTGTGGGTACCATTGCAGCCGGTGTGGCCAAGGCCAAGGCTGACCTCATCGTCATCTCCGGTTCCGAGGGCGGTACTGGTGCATCTCCTGCCAGCTCTATGCGTTTCGCGGGCATTTCTCCTGAGATAGGTCTCGCCGAAACCCAGCAAACCCTGGTGCTCAACGGACTCCGTTCCCAGGTGCGTCTCCAGACCGACGGACAGCTCAAGACCGCCAAGGATGTGGTCATCATGGCCATGCTCGGCGCCGACGAGTTCTCTTTCGGCACCCTGCCACTGATCCTGCTTGGCTGCGTGATGATGCGCAAGTGCAGCACCAACACCTGCCCTGTGGGTGTGGCTACCCAGGATGCGAAGCTCCGCGGACGCTTCACCGGCAAGGCCGACTATGTGGTTAACTACTTCACCTTCCTGGCCACCCAGGTAAGGGAATACCTCAGCCAGATCGGTGTCCGTCACTTCAAGGATATCATCGGTCGCACAGACCTCATAGAACTGCTTCCTGTGGATCCGTCCACCAAGCAGGGTACCATCGATTTCAGCCGACTTCTTCACCGTCCAGACACCGACAAGCCTCTCTATTGGGACAGGGGTGAGTTCACCAAGGTCAGCGGCGTGAAGGACGAGCTTATCATCCAGGCTGCCACCCAGGCCATCGAGTTCAAGGACGAGGTCAACCTCGACTACGCCCTCAAGAACACAGACCGTGCGGTGGGCACCATGCTTTCAGGTGTGATAGCTTCCAAGTACGGCGAGGCAGGTCTTCCTGACTCTACCATCAACATCAAGTTCAAGGGGTCCGCAGGCCAGTCTTTCGGTGCCTTTGCGGTCAAGGGTCTCAACCTCAAGCTCGAGGGTGAGTGCAACGACTACTTCGGCAAGGGCCTTTCAGGCGGCCGGATTGCAATCTTGCCTCCTGTGCGCACCAGCGCCGAATTCGTGGCGGAGGACAATATCATCGCGGGCAACACCGGTCTCTACGGTGCCACCGGCGGCGAACTCTATGTCAACGGCCGTGTGGGCGAAAGGTTCGCAGTCAGGAACTCCGGAGCCATCGCTGTTGTCGAGGGTGCCGGTGACCACTGCTGCGAGTATATGACCGGCGGACGCGTGGTCGTGCTCGGCAAGACAGGCAGGAACTTCGCAGCCGGAATGTCTGGCGGCGTGGCCTATGTCTGGGACAAGGACCATGACTTCGACTACTATTGCAATATGGATATGGTCGAGATCAACCTCGTCGAGGAGACTGCCTACCGCAAGGAACTCCACGAGCTCATCCGTCAGCACTACCTCTACACCGGCTCTGCCCTTGCGAGGAGGATGCTCGACGACTGGAACCGCTATGTGGACGAGTTCATCCAGGTTGTGCCTATCGAGTACAAGAGGGTGCTCCAGGAAGAGCAGATCGCGAAGCTTCAGCAGAAGATCGCGGCAGTACAGCAGGACTATTAACCTCTCAAAGAATATAGGAAAATGGGAAATCCAAAAGCATTTCTGACTGTGCCTCGCAAGGAGGCCGGATACCGTCCCGTACATGACCGTATCCACGATTTCGGAGAGGTTGAACAGACTCTCAATACCAAAGACCGTCAGGAACAGGCGAGCCGCTGCATGGATTGCGGCGTGCCTTTCTGCCACTGGGCCTGCCCGCTTGGCAACAAGGATCCGGAGTGGAATGACGCCCTCTACCACGGCGAGTGGGAGACCGCATACAAGATTCTCAAGGAGACCAACGACTTCCCGGAGTTCACCGGCCGTGTCTGCCCGGCTCTCTGCGAGAAATCCTGTGTCCTCTACCTGACTACAGGCGAGGCGGTGACCAACCGCGAGAACGAGTGCGCCATTGCCGAAAGGGCATATGTCGAGGGTTATGTGACCATCGAGAATCCGGTCCGCAACGGCAAGAAGGTCGCTGTGATCGGTTCCGGTCCTTCCGGCCTGGCCGCTGCCAACAGACTCAATTACAAGGGCTATGAAGTTACCGTCTTCGAGAAGAGGGAAGCCGCCGGCGGACTGCTCCGCTTCGGCATCCCTAACTTCAAGCTCAACAAGAAGATCATAGACAGGCGTATCGATGTGATGGAAAAGGAGGGAGTGAAGTTCCTCTACAACCAGGATATCGACCCGCTGAACCTTCCCGAAGGCTTTGACGCATATGTGATTGCCACCGGTACCCCTCAGGCCAGGGATATCAATGTTCCCGGCCGCGAACTCAAGGGTGTGCATCTCGCACTGGAACTGCTTTCGCAGCAGAACCGTGTGCTTGCGGGCCAGCAGTTCAGCGAAGAGGAGAGAGTCCAGTGCAAGGGCAAGAAGGTGCTTGTGATCGGCGGCGGCGACACCGGTTCCGACTGCATCGGCACCGCACATCGCCAGGGCGCTGTCAAGGTAACCCAGATCGAGATCATGCCTAAGCCGCCTGTAGGCCATAACCCTGCCACTCCATGGCCGAACTGGCCGGTGATCCTCAAGACCTCTTCCAGCCATGAAGAGGGCTGTGACAGAAGGTGGCTGCTCAACACCAACCGCTTCGTTGCCGATGAAAACGGCAAACTTGTAGGAGCCGAGGTCGAGGGCGTAATCTGGGAGCCGAATCCGGAAGGCGGCAGGCCTATCATGAAGTTGGACGGCAACAAGGAGATCATCGAGTGCGACATTGTCTTCCTTGCCATGGGCTTCCTCAAGCCTCAGCAGCCTCAGTTCCCTGCGAACGTCTTCGTGGCGGGTGACGCTGCTTCGGGTGCCAGCCTCGTGGTCAGGGCGATTGCCAGCGGCCGCAAGATAGCAGCCCAGGTGGACGAATATCTGAAGAAGCTTTAACATATATATGAAGAAAGCAAGACTCATACTGCAAGACGGCTCAGAGTTCGAGGGATATTCCTTCGGAGCCGAACATTCCGTTGCCGGAGAACTTTGTTTCTATACCGCAATGACGGGTTATCCCGAAAGTCTCACTGACCCCTCCTACAGGGGTCAGATTCTTGTTCCGACCTATCCGATGATAGGAAACTACGGCGTCCCTGCCGATGAGAAGGTGGACGGCATATCCCGTTTCTTCGAGTCTGAGAAGATATGGTGCCAGGCACTGATCATTTCCGACTACTCAGAGCAGTTCAGCCACTGGGACAGCGCCCGCAGCCTCGGCACCTGGCTCAAGCAGCAGGATGTGCCTGGCATCTGCGGCATCGACACCCGTGTTCTCACCCAGAAGCTGCGTGACAATGGCGCCATGCTCGGCAAGATTGTCTTCGAGGGCGAGGATGTGGAAATGGCTGACCCTAACAGACGCAATCTCGTGGCCGAAGTGTCCACAAAGGAGATCCGCACCTATGGAAACGGTTCCAAGAAGGTGCTGATGGTGGACTGCGGCATGAAGAACAACATTCTCCGCTGTCTGCTCAAGTACGATGTGACCGTGAAGAGAGTGCCTTGGGACTACGATTTCCGCGGCGAGGAGTACGACGGCCTCTTCATCTCCAACGGCCCTGGCGACCCGTCCATATGCACCGAAACCATCGAGCACATAAGATGGGCCCTGCAGCAGGACAAGCCGATCATGGGCATATGCCTTGGAAACCAGCTGATGGCCATTGCCGCCGGCGCGAAGACATATAAGCTCAAATACGGCCACCGCGGCCACAATGTGCCGGTACGCAAGGTAGGAACCCATTCCTGCCTCATCACTTCGCAGAACCACGGTTTCGCCATCGACGACAAAACCCTGCCTGCTGAGTGGGAGCCTATGTTCGTGAACCTCAATGACGGAACGAACGAGGGTGTGCGCCATCGTACCAAGCCTTTCTTCTCAGCCCAGTTCCATCCGGAGGCATCCAGCGGTCCGGTGGATTCCATGCTGCTTTTCAATGAATATGTAAAATCTCTCTAGCCATGCAGAAAGAATTGAAAAAGATACTCGTCCTCGGTAGCGGTGCGCTCAAGATCGGTGAGTCAGGCGAGTTCGACTATTCCGGTTCACAGGCTCTCAAGGCTCTCCACGAGGAGGGGCTGTTCACTATACTTATCAACCCTAACGTGGCCACGGTGCAGACTTCCGAAGGCATCGCAGACCACATCTACTACCTGCCTATCACCCCGGAGTTTGTCGAAAGGGTGATCGAGAAGGAGCGTCCGGACGGCATCATGCTGGCCTTCGGCGGACAGACCGCACTGAACTGCGGTGTGGCTCTGCACGAGCGCGGAATTCTTGAGAAATACGATGTGCAGGTGGTCGGTACCCCGGTGCAGGCGATAATCAACACCGAGGACCGCGAACTGTTTGCAGACATGATGAAGGAAATCGGGGTGAAGACAGCCCAGAGCGAGGCTGTAAGTTCCATCGAGGACGCCCTGAAGGTGGTCAGCGAGATCGGCTATCCGGTGATTGTCCGTGCGGCCTACACCCTCGGCGGTCTGGGCTCCGGCTTCTGCAGCAATGATGAGGAACTCCGCAGGCTTGCTGCTTCCGCCTTCTCCTATTCACCTCAGATTCTGATCGAGAAGTCCCTCAAGGGCTGGAAGGAGATCGAGTACGAGGTGGTGCGCGACAAGTACGACAACTGCATCACCGTCTGCAATATGGAGAATTTCGACCCTCTCGGAATCCACACCGGGGAGAGTGTCGTTGTGGCTCCTTCCCAGACTCTCAGCGACCACGAGTACCATATGCTCCGTGAGATCGCAATCAAGATAGCCCGCCGCGTGGGCATTGTGGGTGAGTGCAATGTGCAGTATGCCCTCGATCCGAACAGCGACGATTATCGCGTGATCGAGCTCAATGCCCGACTGAGCCGTTCATCCGCCCTTGCATCCAAGGCTACCGGATACCCTCTTGCCTTCGTGGCGGCGAAACTCGGCCTCGGCTACGGCCTGGACGAGATCCAGAATTCGGTTACCAAGTGTACTTCAGCCTTCTTCGAGCCGGCTCTGGACTATGTGGTCTGCAAGATCCCTCGCTGGGACCTCGGCAAGTTCGACGGAGTTTCGAAGCTTATCGGCTCTTCGATGAAGTCTGTGGGCGAGATCATGTCCATAGGCCGCACCTTCGAGGAGGCCATCCAGAAGGGTCTGCGCATGGTCGGACAGGGTCTGCACGGCTTCGTGGCCAACACCGTGAAGGTGCCGGACCTGGAATATGAGCTCAACAACCCGACCGACAAGCGTCTGCCTGCAATCGAGCTGGCCTTCGACCAGGGCTATACGATCGAGCAGCTGCACGAGATCACCAAGATCGACAACTGGTTCCTCTTCCGCCTGCAGAACATCTACCGTGTGAAGTTGGAACTGGCGGCATACGACAGCCTGGAGGCCGTTCCAGAGGCACTTCTAAGGGAGGCCAAGCAGATGGGCTACTCCGACTACCAGATCGGCAAGCTGGTCATCAAGGACGAGACCATGAAGCCTCACGACAAGTCCCAGATGGTGCGCGAGGTCCGCAAGTCTCTCGGCATCGTGCCGGTAGTGAAGCAGATCGACACCATGGCTGGTGAGTATCCTGCCCAGACGAACTACCTATATATTACTTATAACGGTGCCAGGTCAGATATCGACTTCGCCTGCGACGGCAAGTCCGTCATAGTGCTCGGTTCCGGCGCCTACCGTATCGGCTCCAGCGTGGAGTTCGACTGGTGCGGCGTGGCTGCGATCAAGAAGATCCAGGAGATGGGACTGAGGGCCATCATGATCAACTATAACCCTGAGACCGTAAGTACAGACTACGACATCTGCGACCGTCTCTTCTTCGACGAACTTACCCTGGAGAGGGTGCTCGACATCTGCGACATGGAGCAGCCTAAGGGTGTGATAGTCAGCACCGGCGGCCAGATTCCGAACAACCTCGCCCTCCTTCTGGACAGGCAGGGCATCAATATCCTCGGTACTTCGGCTACATCCATCGACATCGCGGAGGACCGCCAGAAGTTCTCCCAGATGTGCGACAGGCTCGGCATCGACCAGCCTCGCTGGAAGGAGCTTACCAAGATGGAGGAGATCTACGATTTCGTTGCCGAGGTCGGTCTTCCGGTCATGATCCGTCCGTCTTATGTGCTTTCGGGCGCTGCCATGCGTGTTGTTGAGAACATGGACGAGCTTGAGAATGCACTCAAGAATGCGGCCGTTGTGAGCCAGGAGCATCCGGTTGTGGTGACCGAATTCCTCCAGAGGGCCAAGGAGGTCGAGATCGACGCAGTGGCCCAGAGAGGTGAGATCAAGTGCTACGCCATCAGCGAGCACATCGAGTATGCCGGTGTCCATTCCGGCGATGCTACCGTTGTCTTCCCGGCCCAGAAACTTTATTTCGAGACCATCAGGCGCATCAAGCGTACCGCCCGTGCCATCGCCCAGGCCCTGAATATTTCCGGACCTTTCAATATCCAGTTCCTCGCCAAGGATAACGAGCTCCGCGTGATCGAGTGCAACCTCCGCGCGTCCCGTTCCTTCCCGTTCGTGTCCAAGATCACAAAGTTCAACTTCATCGGCATGGCAACAGAGATCATGCTGGGCAAGGAGGTTGAGCCATTCGGCAAGAGTTTCGCAGACATCGACTATGTGGGTATCAAGTCCTCCCAGTTCTCGTTTGCCCGCCTGCTCAAGGCTGACCCTATCCTGGGTGTGGACATGGCTTCCACAGGTGAGGTTGCCTGCATCGGCGACAATTACTCCGAGGCTCTGCTCAAGTCCATGCTTTCAGTAGGTCACAGGGTTCCGTCCAAGGACAAGGGCATCCTGATTTCTTCGGGTGCGGCACGTTCCAAGGTGGAACTCCTGGACGCAGCCCGCGAGCTCCAGGCTGCCGGCTACCGTCTCTATGCGACCGGCGGTACAGCCGCATTCCTCGCCCAGAACGGCGTAGAATCTACTGTTCTCCACTGGCCGGATTCCCAGAGCAAGCCGAATGTGATCGACAGTATCCGCAACCACGAGATCGATTTGGTTATCAATATCCCGAAGAACAGTACTCCGCGCGAGCTGCAGAACGGCTACCAGATCCGCCGTGCGGCCATCGACTACAACGTGCCGCTGATTACCAATGCCCGCCTGGCGAGTGCGTTCATCAGCGCTTTCTGCCGCCACGAACTGGCAGACCTCGAGATCAAGCATTGGGCTGAATACAAATAGAATTCCTTTTTAATATATAACCCTCCCCAGTTATATGAGCAAAGAAATACATCACGAGTGCGGCGTCCTCGGACTCTTCGGAGTCCCGGACGCAGCCCAGCACGCTTATTATGCGCTTCACAGTCTCCAGCACCGCGGTCAGCAGAGCTGCGGTATGGCGAGCGTAGACGGAAACGGCGAGATGCACCGGATCAAGGGCATCGGTCTGGTCGGCGAGGTCTTCAAGGAAGAGGCGATCAAGTCCCTCGAGGGCTCCATGCTGATCGGCCATGTCCGCTATCCGACGACCAAGGTGGGCGGCTTGGAGAATGTCCAGCCTTTCACCTTCAGCCACTATACGGGAAATTTCGCACTTGCCCATAACGGCAATCTTGTGAATTCCGAGCAGCTGAGGCGTGAACTGGAGAGGCAGGGAAGTCTTTTCCAGACTACTTCCGACAGCGAGATTTTTGCCCATCTGATCCGCAAGGATGACAATGATTCCGACCGTATATACAATCTGATCGATGCCTTGAACAAGATCAAGGGTGCGTTTTCCATCCTTATCATGACCCAGAACCGCATCTATGCCTGCCGTGATCGTTTCGGTTTCCATCCGCTTTCGATCGGCAAGCTGGGTGACGGCTATGTCGTGGCCAGCGAAACCTGCGCCCTGGATGCCATCGGCGCCACCTTCCTCCGCGATGTGGAACCCGGTGAGATCGTGAGCATCGACCACCACGGGCTGCGCAGCAATTTCTACCATAAGGATTGCCACAGCTGCATGTGCGTGATGGAGTACATTTATTTCTCCCGCCCGGACAGTGACATCGAGGGCTGCAATGTGCACATTTTCCGCAAGCGTTCGGGCAAGCTGCTTTTCGAGGAGCACCCGGTCGATGCCGACATAGTGGTGCCAGTGCCGGATTCCAGCCTGAGCGCCGCTATCGGCTACAGCGAGGCTAGCGGCATCCCTTACGAGATGGGCCTGATCAAGAGCAAGTATGTGGGCCGTACCTTCATCCAGCCGACCCAGGCTCTGCGCGACAAGGGCGTGAAGATGAAACTGTCCCCTGTGCGCAGCGTGGTCAGCGGCAAGCGAATAGTCCTCATCGACGATTCCATCGTGCGAGGCACCACCTCCCGCAAGATTGTGGGCATGCTCCGCGAGGCTGGCGCGGCCGAGGTGCATGTCTGCATCGCGAGCCCGAAGTATATCTCCCCTTGCTATTACGGCGTGGATACGGGTACCTACGAGGAACTCATCGGTGCACATAAAAGTGTGGAGGAAATCCGCGACTATATCGGCGCCGACAGCCTCCACTTCCTTTCCAAAGAGTCCCTGTTCCGTTCCTGCGGCCGCAGCGAACTCTGCCTCTCCTGCTTCACCGGCGAATACCCGGAACTTTAGATCATCTCGTAGATGTCGTTCCAGATGGCTTTGATGGCGGCGGAGGTGTTGTTGACATTCTCAGTCACGACGATCACGGCGTTCTTGTCAGGACAGATGAGCACCCATTGACCGTGGGCACCGTCGAAACGGGCGCCGCCGCCGACAGTATTGACCCACATCTGGTAGCCGTAACCGACAGCCTTGTCATCGCCCTCCACGGGCTCGCCCTTCTGATAGATCTGGGCAGACATGGCCTGGTCGAACCACTCCTCGTTAAGGAGCTGCTTGCCGTTCCACTGGCCCTTCTGGAGGTAGAACTGACCCATCTTGGCGAGAGCCTCGGTAGTGATGTAGAGACCCCAGCCGCCGATATCGTAGCCCTCCCGGCTCTTGTCCCAGTGGTAGTTGCGGATACCCAGCTCGTTGAAAAGCTTCTCCTGGAGGTACTCAGAGACAAGCTTGCCGGTGACTTTGGAAACAATCACTGACAGCATATAGGTGTTGTGGCTGTTGTAGGAATATCTCTCGCCCGGAGCGAACTTGAAACCGCCCTCGAGAGTGCTTCGGGTAGGAGTCACCTCGCGTCCTGAGCCGGTATTGCCGATAAGATCGAGCTTGAAGCCAGAAGACATCCTGAGGAGGTCGTAGACAGTAAGCCCCGCGAGGGTATCGCTCACAGTCTCAGGAAGCATCTCCTCATCGAGGAAGTCCACCAGTTTGCTGTCCAGCGACACCAGGCCGTCCTGGATTGCGAAACCTATCGCGGTGGAAGTGAAGGTCTTGGACGCGGACCAGCAGATGTTGCGGAAGTCCGGACCATAGCAATTATCGTAATATTCGGCCAGTACTTCGCCGTCCTTGAGCACCATCACGGAATTGAGCTCGCCTGTGCTGTGGATGGCTCGCAGGTCCTCGAAATAGGCCTGGATGCCATCGTCGATGCGGCCGAAATCGGCAGCACGCCTGAGATGTTTGGTGTCAGTTTGCTGACCGCCGCAGCAGGAAGCGAGAACGAGAGCCGCGGCAAAAAGTGCATGGAACTTTTTCATATGTAGTTTGTCTTTTAGTGTCGTCGTTTACGGGCAGACTCAAAGTTAGGTATAATTTCGTTATCTTTGGGACATGGGAACATTCCTGCGCCATATTTTCGTTGCGGCAGTCCTTTCTGCGGGGCTGTTGTCCTGCGTGGGAGGCGGAAATGGCGGATCCGGGACGCCTGAGACAGTAGACGGATGCACCGTAGAGAAGGGACCGGTGCCGGCACTGTCTGAACTCAGTCTGGAACAGAAAATCGGGCAGATGTTCATCGTAGCCCCAGAGAAACTCAGCCCCTCGGCACGCACCGCGGTGACTGAAGAAATGCGCGCCGCCTTTGCAAGGGTTCCGGTCGGCGGATTCTGTCTCTTTGCGCCGAATATCGTGGACCCGGTCCAGATCACGGCCTTTACTGCAGACATGCACAGCCTCGGGGCATATCCGCTCATATCCGTGGACGAGGAAGGTGGCAGGGTCTCCCGCTTCGATGGAAATCCTGCGTTCAAGGTGCCGCACTACGAGAGTATGTACCATATCGGTTCGGGTGAGGATGCCGGCGTGGCTTTCAATGTCGGAATCAGCATCGGCGGCTATCTGCGCAGATATGGCTTCGACCTGGACTTCGCTCCGGTGGCGGATGTGTTCACAAATCCGGTCAACAAGGTAATCGGGACGCGCGCCTTCAGCTCCGATCCGGAAACAGCTGCAGCAATGATGTGCCGATGCATGCAGGGACTCAGGCTGTCGGGCGTCGAGGCCTGTCTGAAGCATTTCCCCGGTCACGGCGACACGGCGACCGATTCTCACCTCGGCTGTGCTGAAACGCGCAAGAGTTGGGCTCAGATGCAGGAATGCGAGCTGATTCCTTTCAAGAGAGGAATCGCGGCCGGTGCCAGGATGATCATGGTGGGACACATCACCTGCCCTGAGCTTACCCATGACCGGCTCCCGGCGTCCCTATCCCCCGAAATGATAGGCAGGCTCCGTGATGAGCTGCATTTCAATGGTCTCATCATCACCGACGCTCTGGGGATGGGAGCCGTATCAAGCCAATATGACTCCGCTGAAGCTGCCGTAAAAGCAGTGGAAGCAGGAGTTGATGTGCTCCTGCTTCCAAAAGATCTGGAGTCGGCTTACAATGCCCTCCTGGATGCCGTCCGTTCCGGACATATCCCCGAATCCCGCATAGACAGGAGTGTCGGGAAGATTCTGAATCTCAAGAGGGATCTCTGCCGCTGATTTACAGTTTTCTGATGTAAGAGAACAGATAGATAACTCCTACCGACATCACGAGGACTGCTCCGAGCTGTCCCATTGCATCACTGGCAAAGCCCATGAGGAGAGGGAAAACGGTTCCTCCGAAAAGACCCATGATCATGAGGCCGCTGACTTCGTTCTGCTGCTGTGGAAGAGCCTGCATGGCGTTTGCAAAGCAGATTGAGAAGATGTTGCTGTTGCCGTATCCGACGAGGGCAATGGCAGCGAAAAGAATCCATTTCTCGGAGCCGATGCACATGCCGAGCATGCTCAGTGCCATCATGACAACCGAGATGATAAAGAATGTGCGTGCCTTGAGGATGCGGAGGAAGAAGGATCCGGTGAAACATCCTATCGTACGGAAGATGAAGTATAGCGAGGTCGCAAAAGCAGCCTCGTTGAGGGTCATTCCGAGTCTTTCAATGAGCAGTTTCGGGGCTGTGGTGTTGGTTCCCACATCGATTCCCACATGGCACATGATGCCGATGAACGAGAGAAGGATAATCGGCTGTGCAAGAAGCTTGAAGCATCCTGTGAAGCTGCTGGCCTTGCCTTCGGCATTCTCCTCCTGAATTCTGGTGGACCAGAGAACCAGGGTAGCGATTACGCCTACAGTAAGATAGATGGCGAAAAGCACCCTCCAGTCAAGACCGGCGGATGGGATTACCGCAGTGGCGCCCCACATTGCAAGATATGGCGCAAGGAAGGATGCGATGGCCTTGATGAACTGTCCGAAGGTGAGGGTGGAAGCAAGGTTATTGTCATTGCCCATCACCGTGGTTACCAGAGGGTTGAGAGATGTCTGCATGATGGCATTTCCGATTCCGAGGAGAGAAAAGGATGCCAGCATGATAGGGAAGTTCTCACCGAAGAGCGGAAGCAGGAGCGACAGGACCGTCACTCCGAGCGAAATGAGTACGGTATTCTTTCGTCCGATTCTGTTCATCAGCATACCGGTTGGGACGCTGAAGAGCAGGAACCAGAAGAACACGAGTGACGGAAATATGTTTGCTACTGAGTCAGTAAGCTGAAGATCCTCCTTGACATAGTTGCTGGCGATTCCGACGAGGTCTACAAAGCCCATCGCAAAGAAGCACAGCATCACTGAGAGGATAGCTGCTTTATTTTTTTTCATTCTGATTTGCTTTTATTGTTGTTAGTGGTGCTGAAGGGAAGATGATGTTGGTAAGGACGACTTCGCCGTCGTTGCCGAAGACTTCCACCGAGTTACTGTCGACGAAGATTCTCAGCGAGGTAAGCTTTTTGTGGACCGGGGCAATGGTCACAGCGGGGAAGGTGTGCTTGAAATTCACCATGCCGCTCTCCGTGCGGTCGACTGAAAGCTTCATGTTTTTCTGATCGTAGGTGATTACGACCTTCTCCTTTTCGTTGTTGGAGAGAGTCCAGACAGTTGAGCCTTTGACGGTGAATTTTTTGTCAAGACCTGCGTTGTCGTACTCCTTTGCCGGACGTGAACCCAGGTACAGTTCCCCCTGGCCTCCCTCATAGAGGAAGAGGTCGCGGGCAATCGAGTTCGAGCTTCGGTAGTCGATAGCCGGAACTTTGTCTGCGTATTCCCAGTTGCTCATCCAGGCAATTACGGTGCGGCGGTTGTCCGGGGCATCATAGAAGCTTACGGTGGCGTAGTGGTCTTTCCCATAGTCCATCCAGAGAGCCTTTCCACCGGTGTAGCGGTCGGGGTCGTCCAGGGTGAACATGTGTCCATCGAAATCACCGATGAAATATTGGGTAGCGCTTCCTCCCATAGGACCACCGGGGTTGATGTTGCACAACAGAACCCACTTCTCCGACTTTCCGTCAGGGGTTGGCAGAGGGAAGATATCAGGACACTCCCAGACGCCGCCATGTGCGCCGTAGAGTTTGCCGAACTTCGATTCCTCCTTCCACTCTTTCATGTCGGCCGATGAGTAGAAACGCATCTGCTGTCCGCAGGCAAGGATGAGGTTCCATTTGCCGGTCTCTTCGTTCCAGAATACATTAGGGTCACGGAAATCGGGGATATCCGCCACGAGAACAGGATTGCAGGCATACTTGGTGAAGGTGTTGCCTCCATCGGTAGAATACGCTATGTTCTGGCTTTGCACCGCTCCGTCCATGGTGTACATGGCAATTACGGCATCCTTCCCGAATCCGCAGGCATTTTTGTGGTCAACCACGCATGAACCGGAAAATACGGCACCGAGGGCGTCTGCCTGGATGGCCGGCTGACGGTGCTCCCAGTGGATGAGATCCTTTGATACGGAATGTCCCCAGGTCATATTGTTCCATACGAGTCCGTATGGCCCCCACTGATAGTACAGATGCCACTCTCCATCCTTGTAGAACATTCCGTTAGGGTCGTTCATCCATCCGTATTCTGGGGTGTGATGATACTCTGGGCGTTCGCTTGTCTCGCTGGAAAAGTCAAGCTTGTCGGACAGGCGAAGATTATTTACGCACAAGTCGGATCCGACCCAGCCCCTGTTGCTGAGGGTGATAGGGACGGAAGGCACATGCATCTGGAGAAGCACCTCTTCGCCCTGGAATTCATCCAGGGCAAAGGGCGCATAATAATCTATATGGCTCAGTGCCAACCTGATCCAAAGTGTCCTGACGCGGTTGTTGTTCACGATGACTTCTACTTCAGCCTCCTTCGCGGATTCTTCAATAGGCAGGAGGAGATACTTGCTGTCATTGTCTGCACTTATACGCACATGACAGATGTCCCCGGCGAGGCGTTTGACATCGAGGTCGCGGGAAAAGGAAGTCAGAGCCACCAAGGCGGCAACAATTGTTACAATCAGTCTTTTCATCAATATTCTTTTACTGTTACGTCAGAGATTTTTACTGAACCGCCGTAGGTGTTGATGCTCCAGCAGTTCTTGTAAATTCCGTAGATGCGTTCGGTACATCCATAATCACCATTTACATAGATGGTCACGACGGAGTTGTCAGTGTAGATATCGATGTCGTAGGTGTTGTTGGCAGGACGTGGGAATATGTAGCCGTCTGCAGCTGCGATGAAACCGACTCCTTCGGAACCCTGCTGCTCGAAATTGATCTTGCGGCGGCCGTTTTCCCACTCCGGGTTGACCATGAGTGTATAGTACCTGCTTGCATCTGTTCCGCGGCAGAGAGAGATGCCGAAAGCGTCTCCATCACCATTAGTCACTGCAGTGAAGCTGATGTGGTTGTGGTTGCCCAGGCGGTTGAAAAGAACGTACGCGTTGCCGTTGAGGCTTCCGTTTTCGTAGTTCTCGCTGGCCATTACCTTTACATTGTGCTCGCGGCGGTACTTTGCCTCCATCGCAGGTACCTCGCCAATGGTGAGGGTACCGTTATCGTGCTGGATGAGTTTGTGGCACACGAGGGCGCCACTCCAGTTAGGCTCGTTACCCTTGCCCGCACCGACGTTGACATTCTTGTCGTGATATGTGACACCGCTGCGGAATGGACACCATCCCCAGATGTAGCGGTCTGTACCGTTGGAAGCGGTCTTGGCGGCATAGAATGCGCGTGAGTCAAGTACGCCTTCCTTCTCGTCATTCGGCCAATTGTCGCCAGGGTTGTCGAAACAGCGCATGAGGTGCTCGAAGCTGTCGGCCATCATGTACTTGACCTTGCGGCTGAAGTCCTCCTTGTAGGCATCGCTGTAGATGAGATACCACCAGTTACCCATCTTGAAGACATCGGGGCATTCGCACATACGGTTCCAGACCATGTTGAAGGATTCTTTTGCCTCCCAGTTCTTCATGTCTTTCGATATGAGATGTGCGAAGCGGAGATTGCTGGAAATGACCATATGGTAACCGTCGGTATCTTCAAAGACCTGAGGGTCGCGGAAATCAGTCTCTGAAAGGCCGATGCTCGGACCGTCCAGGCGCCATAGCGGGTCTTTTGTCCAGGTCTTGAAATCAGGGGAAGTAGCCCTCATAACCACCTGGCGGCAGTCACACAGTCCGTTCTCTCCCGTGTAGTAGAGGTAGTACAGGTCATCTTCCTTGCAGTACCAGCAGCATCCGGTTCCGAGAGCCGCGTCCTGCTGCTTGATGTTGCTTCCTACCGGGAGAATCTCACCGAGGTTCTCATAGTTTGCGCAATCCTTTGTGGAAAGTGCCCAGATTGGGTGGAAGAAATATTCCTTATTATTATTGTAGTCCTGGAGATAGAGAATCTTGAAATCGCCAGCCTTTGCGTCGTAGAACGGCATAGGGTCTCCCATGCGGCCGAGGGCGTGCTTGTAGTAGGTTGTGAAAGCGGCGTCCAGGTCGTCATTGAGGTAGGTGTAGGTTTCGGTTGTAGTATCCCATGGCTTAGGCTTGTCTCCCGGATACTGCTTCTCACATGCTGCCAGAGACATCATGGACATCATGAGAAGTAATATGATTGTTCTTTTCATAAGAGTACCTTGTTACTTGGATAGATAATTGAATGCGTTGAGGGTCATAATGGAGATATTCTTGTGGAAGTTCTCTACATAACCGCCTCCAAAGGTGTATGAATACCAGTCATAGCATCCGGAACCGATACAGATGATGCCGCCTCTGTTGCCGTCAGCCGGGTACTCCCATGCAACGATTGCACCGTCTCCGCCGACACCGAGAATCTTGCCGTGAGTACGGTCAACCCAATCCTGGTGTGTCTTGTAGTCTCCCCAGTGAGTATCAGGATTCTCCTGCCAGATGTGGTACTGTGAGGTCGAATTGGTGATATAGTAGCCTGCATCGGTACAGTAGATTTCGTCAGGGTTGTCACCGGAGATAAGGCCTTCCCAGATAGGATGTTCCGCGTACTTGCGGAAGGTCCATGGGCCGCCGCAGAGCTCGCAGCTGTTCTCATCACCGCCCCAGCAGTTGTTAGGGGTAGTCCATTCGTCGGTACCGGTTGCGCCGATGAATGACGCCAGGTTGCCGGCGTAGCGGGTCAGCAGGAGTGAACCGCCATTCTCGTAATATGTGCGGATCTGGGTTGCCGCGTCAAGAGCCTCAGGCGCATTTTTAACGAAAGCGTCGTGGCCGTCAACACCGCCATCCTTGTGGTAGTGCCACCACATCACCTTGCATTCGCTCAGATTAATCTGTTCTGACTTCACGTCTGCGAATGACATATACATTGAGTTAGGGATGTTGGATATCATCCAGTTGCATGCGGCAAGGGCTTCCGGATCGAGTTCGTCCTTCTCAGCCGCGGCGCCGACAAAGACAGCCGAAGGTTTGTCGATGACGACAACTGTTGCAACATATTCCGAGTGTGCTGTGTTGTTGTCTACGGTGTAGACTACAGGATCGGTGAAATCCTGGGTTACGCCGCTCGCAGGGGTCACTTTAGCATACTCTGAATAGGTGATGGAAGGTGTGAGAGCCTTCACGTTGACAGAGTTCGGTACGAAGACCGTAATGGTCTTGGCCTCCTGGTTGATAAGACCGGAGTAGGTGTTGTTTATAACGAATGAATAGATGCGTGCCTCATCCCTCATGACTGAAAGGTTCCAGTCGAGATAGAGGTCTCCGTTCTCCACATGGATAGCCTGTCCCGCATCCATGTTGATTACCTGACCCTGGCGGATGTTGGCTGTTGCTCCTTCTGAAAGAACGAGCTTCTCTACAGTCATTGCGGAGGAGCCGGAGAAGTCCTCCGGAACCCTGACTGTAATGTCGCGTGTCTTCGCATTGATGATTGCGTCGAAAGTATCCAGTGTCAATTCTTCGACCTGGCAGTCGCCCTTGAGGTCAAGGTCGCTGACATTGCTCTTGCAGGAAACAAGCGCGGCGGCGAGGACAAACGCGTATGCGATATGTTTGAATACAGTTTTCATATTTGCTTATTAGTTTTCTACCTGCTACCAGTTGCCGATGTTCTGTGTATAGTGGCCATTGGCCGCTGAAACCTGCTCGTGAGGAATCGGAAGATACTCATTTTTATTTGCAGTGAACTCAGCTTCCGTGTAAATGTTGCATTTTCCCTTCTCCTCGTCGAAATATTTGGTGAGGACGGCCTTTGCATCACCCCAGCGTACGAGGTCGAAGAAACGTTCGGATTCCATCGCGAGCTCGAGACGTCTCTCCATCTTGACAATCTTCACTGCGGTTTCCTTGTCATAGGAGCCGTTGTAGTTGCGGCAGAGGAACTTGACACCGTATTTTGACGGGTAGGTGCTGATCATCTGGGTTGAACCGGCAGCACGTGTGCGGATCTTGTTTACGAGTTCGATAGCCTCAGGAGTGCGTCCGAGCTGTGCGAGTGCCTCTGCACGCATGAGAAGCACATCGGCATATCGGAACACGATGCGGTTCATTGAAGTTGCCCAGTATGAGCCTTTGATGAGGTATGAACCGCTGAGAGCAGGATCGACATTCTGCTTGAGGGATACATTGTAACCGTAGAGGCCTCCGGAACGGCTCCAGTTGTTGGAACGGTCCATGATGAAGTTGTGGTTGAACATGTAAGGAAGGTCAGGCATGCCTACTGTAAGGAAGAGGCGCGGATCCGCAGTGTCGGAAGCCTTGTCGTAGTCCTTGCTATTGAAGCTGTCAAGGAATGGAAGACCGTCCACGCCGGTACGATATGCGTTCACGAGGTTCTGGGAAGGCTTGTAGAAGTCGCAGCCGCCGTCGGTTACGCCGTCAATGTTTGGCGGGATAAGACCGGTGCTCCAGTTGAGGTTGCCGTAGGTGGAACCGTCGTTGCGTGAGTACTGCATCGCCCAGATGGACTCCTTTCCGTTCTCATACATTTCCTCAGGACGGAAGTTGTTGTGTATATCCTCCTCGAGGTCGAAACCGCCCTTGGAATAGATTTCCGGGTCTGTGTAGCTCAATACGGCCTCAAGGTCCTTCTCGTCAATAGAGGTAATCTCGTGGCTCTGCGGATTGTCCTGGCGGTATGCCTTGTAAAGGTATGCCTTGGCAAGGAAGGCGGCACAGGCTGACTTGGATGGACGTCCCAGATCCTCCTGGGTGTCTGGAAGGTATTTGAAGGCGAATTTGAGGTCGTCGATGATTTTCTGCCAGCCCTCGTCATTGCTGAACTCGGTGTTGGAAATCTCACCGTATTCCTCGTAGGTATAGTCGGTCCTGATGAGGAATGGGATGTTCTTGTACATCCTCTTCAGAAGGAAGTGACCGTATGCACGGAGGAAGAAGAGTTCAGACAGACGCTCGTTCTTGAGAGCATAGACACTCTCGTCACATTTTTCCACCACTGCGATTGCGGTGTTGACACGGGCAATAGCCCTGTAGAGGCGTACCCACATGTCGTTGATGTTCCAGTTGGTGGTGAGGACACCTTTCTCAACCTCGAGCTGGTGGAATACATCTCCGTCATTGGTGCTGCTGCCACCCTTGTATGCATCGTCGCTGCGGACATCATAGTTCCACATCGAGAATGAGGAGTTGATGTCTTCCGCTGTCGTGAAGATGGCATAGGCCGAGATAATCATGTTGTCCACATACGCCGGGTCCTTGACCTGCTCATCACTGAGGGTGCCCTGTGGGAGCTGTTCGGTCAGGAACTTGTTGCAAGATGCGCTGGTCAGGGCTGTTGCCAGGACTGCGATATATATCAGTAACTTTTTCATGTTCACTTCCTGCTTAGAATGTTATGTTGATACCGAATGTGGCATTCACAGGGATAGGATAGCCGAAGTTTGCGTTCTCGGGATCCACGCCGGTGAAGTTCCTACTCTTGATCGTGAAGAAGTTCTGGGCTGAGAGATACATGCGCAGGCGCTGCATGTGGGCTGCCTGGCAGATATGCTCCGGGAAATTGTAGCCAATCTGGATGGTACGTCCCTTTAGGTATGAACCATTCTCTACGAAATAGGTGGAAACACGGGTCTCATTATTATTGTTATAGGTAGAAAGGGCTGGGATGTTGGAGTTCTGGTTGACAGGACTCCATGCGTTGAGAAGGCGCTTGCCTTTGTTGAGGTTGGCGACATTGACACCAGCCCAGAGGTCGGTCTCCTTTTTGAGGTCGGAGATGACATCAACCCCGGCAACACCCTGGCAGAAGAGCGTGAAATCCCAGTTCTTGTACTGGAGATAGATGTTGAAACCGTAGGTAAAGTCAGGGACCGGACTGTAGATCCAATCCTGGTCGGCTTCCGTGATCTTTCCATCATTATTGAGATCCTTGAATCTCATACGGCCGAGACCTGCGCCCTCCTGGTATGCGTGGTTGTCTATTTCTTCCTGGCTCTTGAATATGCCGTCAAAGATATAACCGACCTGTGCGCCCATAGGATGTCCCACAACGCTCTTTACGCCATTGCCGCCGAAGGTGTCGCGTGCAGCGATTGTTGCCGGCAGAGCTGTTACAGTGTTCCTGTAGGTACTGATGTTACCGTTGAAGTCATAGCTGAAGTCGCCTATGCCACCACGAATGCCTGCATTGAACTCTGCACCGATATTCTTCATCTTTCCGGCATTGATCCACATGTCGCTGCCTTCGCCCATAACTGCGATGCCAGGCATATATACGAGGATGTCGTTGGACCGTTTGTCGTACCACTCGATGCTACCGTAGATTCTGTCATTGAGGAAGGCAAAGTCGAGACCGATGTTGGTCTGGGTGGTTGTCTCCCACTTGATGTTGTCATTGCCGAGCTGGGTGCGCATGAAGCCGCTGTCGAGGATATGGCCGCCGTTGGTACCTGCGATATCGTATGATGTTCCGCCTGACTGGCCTCCGAAGCCTGCCTCGCCGTAGTTAGGTACATAGATGGTGTAGCGGGCGTTGTTGTCGATTTCCTGGTTACCGGTCTGGCCCCATGATGCACGGAGCTTGAGGTTGTTCATCCAGGACTTCGTGCCGCGCATCCATTCTTCCTCGCTTATGCGCCAGCCGAGGCTTATAGACGGGAAGGTACCCCACATGTTGTTCTTGCCGAATCGGCTGGAACCATCACGGCGTACGATTACACTGGCCAGGTATTTCTCGTTGAAGGTGTAGTTGATGCGTCCGAAGAAAGATACGAGAGAGTATCCCGAACCGGCACCAAAGACCTCTTTTACGCCGACGCCGGCATCAGGCCACATGAAGTCCGGGGTAAGGATGGCGTAATCGTAGCGCTTGCCACCGAACCAGGTGTCATTCTGACGGTTGAACTCGGTACCGAGCATGAAGTCTGCGCGGTGTCTGCCGATATTGAGATTGTAGGTGGCTACGAGGTTGGCCATCCACTTCATCCAGTGCTCCTGCTTGACTTCCACTGCATTCTCCGGTTTTGCAACGTTTCCGTTGGCAATCGGAAGGGTGAAGGTACGCTGCATTTTCTGAGCGTAGTCAATACCTGCGGTAGCGCGGAAGTTCAGGCCTTTGAGAGGCTGGAGGTTGATGTATGCGTTGCCGAAGAGACGCCAGTAGCTGTAGCGGTTGTCCTTGCCGAGCTCGAGTCTCTCCACCGGGTTCTGACGATCTGCATAGCCTCCGGTGAGGTTGGCGAATTCCCCCTTTGTATTATAAATAGGGAAGGATGGGTTGTACTGGAGGACGTTGTCGAGGAATCCTCCGGGAGCGCTTGCCTCGCTGGTGCGGTTCATGGTAAGGTTCTCTCCGATTGTGAGGATGTCCTTGATAATGTTATACTCGGAGTTTACGCGGGCGGACATGCGGTCGAAGTTCGAGGTCTTGATGATACCGTCATTGCGATAATAACCGAGTGACATGTACGCATTGCCTTTCTCTGAACCGTTGCTGACTGCGATGTTGTAGTTCTGAACAAGACCGGTACGGGTTGTCTCCTTGAACCAATCGGTGTCGCTTGCAGGGATGGTGTTGTTGTCGTCGAGGTATTTCTTCATCGAAACGCCGTTGAGGACAGGGACACCATTTGCGTTGTAGCCCCAGTCGAATCTGTAGCCGAGGTTGTTGTTGTTCGGGTCGAGACCGTCATTGACATTTGCCTGCCAGAATGCCTGTCCCCACTCCTTTGCGTTGAGTGCGCTCATGCGGTTGCCGTAGAAGGCAGCTGCAACAGATGCATCGAAGTCTACCTTGATCTGTCCATCCTTGCCGCGCTTGGTGGTGATGATGATGACACCGTTGGCTGCACGTGAACCATAGATACTTGCACTCGCGGCGTCCTTGAGGACCTGGATGCTCTCAATGTCGGAGCCGTTGAGCTCGTGCATTCCTGATTTTGTAGGAACGCCGTCAATGATGTAGAGCGGGTCGTTGTTGTTGAGAGTGCCGATACCGCGGATTCGGACCGTAGCCGCACCGGAAGGACCGCCATCTGCGCTGATGGTCATGCCCGGGACACGGCCCTGCAGTGCCTTCATCGGGTTGTTCTCGTTCTGTTTTGACAGCTCGTTCACATCTGCGACACTCACGGCGCCGGTGAGGTCTGATTTTCGCATCGTCTGGTATCCGACGAATACAACAGCTTCAAGTTCATTGTCGGCCTCCAGCTGGATGAGCATTTCAGCCTCAGGAGTGAGAATCTGAGTCGCAAAGCCGATGAAAGAGACTTGAAGCTTACTGTCAGATGGAACTGTAAAAGAGAAGTTTCCATCGATGTCTGTTATGGTTCCGGATGAAGTACCGTCAATCATGATGGCCGCTCCGATAAGCGGTTCTCCATCAGCCTTGGCCACAACCGTACCCTTGACATCAATAGTCTGAGCCTTCAACCCTGCTGCAAGGCAGAGAAAAAGGATCATGATAGTAAGAGCCTTTTTTGTCATAAGGATTAGATATTGGTTAATTAGTTTCCGCCGGCAGAAAATACTGCTGGTAGTACAAATTTATCCTCCTCCTTGACGCAGGCGTGCAGCTATGTTACAAAAAACCCCAAATTTGTTTCTTGGGAAACTTGTTTGGGGTAAATGAAACAATTTTGCTTAATATTTCTGGGAGTCAGTCGGGTTTTTCCCGAACTTGTCTTTATAGCACTTCGCGAAGTAGCTTGGTGATGAGAAACCGACAGAATATGCGACTTCGCTTATGTTCATGTGCGTTTCGTGCAGAAGTTTGTACGCCCGGTTCAGCCTCTGGGTGCGTATGAGCTCGTTCGGGGAAAGTCCGCAGGATGCTTTGCATTTCCTGTATAGCTGGACCCTGCCCAGATTGACTTCGGCGCCCAGCACATCCACGGAAAGGGCAGTGTTGTCCATGTTGTCGTCGATAATCTGAATCAGTCTTTTGTAGAAACCGTCTTCAATGGTGGCCGTTGCTTTTTCTTCGCGGTTCTGTTCTGCCGCGAGCCGCGCTTCTATCTGTTTATCCCTTTCCTCCTCGAGCAGATCTCTCTGCCTTTCCACCATTTCCTTCTGTTCTGCGAGTTCATCCCTCTGTCGCTCCAGGATTTCTTTCTGTTTCTTGAGTTTACCGTTAAGCTTGGCGTTGCTTCTGTAAGCCAGATAGATTACTTCACTCATAACGAGCAGCACCACCATCAGGATGAACAGTATCAGGAGGAATTTCCGTTGCGTAGTGTAAAGCTGAAGGAAATCATTCAACTTGCCGTTGAGTAACTCGATTTTCTGGTCCAATTCACTGATATGTATGGACTGAAGACGTATCATATGTACATTGGACTGATTTACCAGACCTGTCTGGAGAATGGTTTCCTTTTCATACGGCTGGTTGTTCAGTATGCTCCATGCTATGTGTATGGCCTTGTCACCCCCGGTCGGGTAGAGGAATGAGGCATCAAGGATTCCATCACTGATTTTGCTCAGTCCTACCGACTCGTCCATGAGGGCGTCAACACCGACATAAAGGATTTCGTTTTGTCTGAGGCTTTCCCATGCTCCGATTGCCATACGGTCGTTGAATGCGAACAGGGCATCGATTTTTTTCCCGCCCAGGTCCAGTGTGTCCATCATGCTGCGCGCCTTGTCTCTCTGCCAGTCCGCAACGATGTCTGCAACAATCTTTATTTTCGGATTTGAGGCTATGCCATGGAGGAAGGCTGCCTTGCGTTCCTTGCTGGCGGAGGATTTCTCCAGACCTTCAATTATGATAAGGTTTCCTCCGCAGGGAAGATGGTCGGAGATATATTCGGCCGCCTGACGGCCCACTTCGAGATTGTTTCCTCCAATGTAGGCTGTATATTTGTCGGTATCTACCTTGCGGTCGACCAGTACAACCGGTATGCCTGCAGTGTAGGCCTTTTCAACAATGGGTATCAGCGTAGTCTCCTCATTCGGCGAAATAATGAGGAGGTCTACCTTTTTGCTGATGAAATATTCAATGTCCTCGATCTGCTTCTGGCTGTCGTCATCGCTACTGCGAAACTCAAGGTGAAGTTCGGGATGAAGAAAGGCCTCCCTTTTCATCTCGGAGTTCATCTGGTCGCGCCACTCATCGGAGGAACATTGTGAAACTCCGATCAGCTTTATGTCTTTATCCTTGCACGAAACGGTAGCAAGAAGGCAGAGGACAAGGCTCAGTTTGAGCAGGAACTTCATGATTTGTATTCTTCTGGGAGGACAGGCATGGCGCCATGCTGGGTGCATACGAATGCGCTCACCCTGACTGCCAGTTTGTGTGCCTCTTTTACTGACTTGCCTTTGAGGATGGATGCGACGAAGGTTGCGGTAAAGGAATCTCCTGCACCGACGGTGTCGGCAACTTCCACCTTCGGAGTGCCCTGGAAACTTACATTTCCGTCCGGAGTGAAGACATATGAACCGTCTACTCCGCAGGTCAGAATCAGCATCTTCAGACCATAGTCATCGACCAGCTTCCGGCATTTTTGCCCGTCGCTGCCCTCGATTCCGAAGAGCTGGCTTACGACCACAAGCTCTTCATCATTGATTTTGAGGATGTTGCATTTTTTGAAAGAGGTTTCGATAATCTCCTTTGTGTAGAATTTCTGACGAAGGTTGATGTCGAAGACCTTAAGTGTGTCTTTGCTCTCAGGCATTGCGTCGATGAAGGCATTGATGGTCGCTTGGCTTGTCTCGTTGCGCTGCGCAAGAGAGCCCCAGCAGATAGCTACGGTTTCACCCGCGAGTTCCTTGAGGGCAGGTGTGAGTGGGATGTTGTCCCACGCCACGTTCTCTTTTATGTCGTACTGCGGAATTCCTTTCCCATCCAGTTTGACCTGCACTGTGCCTGTCGGGTATTCTACAACAGGGATGTTCCATGGAAGGGATTTTTCTGTGAATATGTCAAGGATTTCGCGTCCGAGGAGGTCTGAACCCACGGCGCTTACTACGCAGCTGTCCAGTCCGAACTGGCTTACATGGTATGCGAAATTTGCGGGTGCGCCACCCAGCTTCCGTCCTTCCGGCAGGCAGTCCCAGAGTGCCTCTCCGATTCCGACAACTTTATTGCTCATAATCAATCGTTAGTTTTAGTGAATAAATGTTTTGATAAATATCACAAGAAAAATTCGAGATTGATTAATCTGCCGGGTCCGCATGAAATAAAAATCATATAAATGAAAGATTTTTGCGCGGAAATGTTTTCTGCGACCCGGTGGCAGACCCGGCAGAGAGACTAATACTTATCTATATATGTCGGAATCAGCTGCTGTATGCCCTTGATCTCGGCTGCGTTGTCGATCACGTCCATGAATGGATGGGCTGCAGCTGTGGTGTAGTACTTCGAGTAGTAGTTGCTGTAGGTGACACTTCCGCCGCCACCGTAGGTAGAGCCCTTGACCATCTTCGCGTAATCCTCATAGTATGCATCCCTGCCGGTGAGGGCGCAGTAGCACATCTGGGCCATGATGTAGCCCATCAGAGGGTTTGGATGGTGGGTGTCTGAGGATGTGTGGTTGCAGAAGGTGTAGCGGTCTGAGTAGGTCATGCTTCCGCCCGGCACCTTCAACTTGCCGGTGTAGATGTCGTAGGCCAGCTGGCCGCAGTTGATGATGGTGACACCGTCCCTGTCGTGGAGGTTCTTCAGCTGGGAGGTCACGCTGGTGTGGCCTTTATAGACGCTGTAGATGTGGTTGATGTAGAAGCACTTCACATTTGGATTGGCTGCCTTGACGCGGTTGAAAATAGCCGTGGCGTCTGTGTAGAACGCGCTGTTGTTGTTGCCTGCCTCGGAAATGAAGAGGTAGTCTACAGATGCAAGGTTCGGGATGAGCAGTTCGGTGCCGACGCCTGGGCAGTTTCCTGAAGAAGAGGTGCCGCTGTCACCGTGCAGGTTGGATGATGTGCAGCCCTTCTCAGTGAAGTCGTGGAGGGCGTGTCCTCCGAAGGTGCAGTCATATACGGTCGCAGTCTCGCCGTAGGCCCTTATAAGCTGGTAGAGAAGTCCGGTGTCGCTGCTCTTCTGGTTGCCGTTGATCACGCAGCCGCCGTAGTAGACCATCGAGTTGCCTGCAATGAGGATTTTCTTGCCCTCGAGGCTGGTATAGGTGGTCTCTCCGCTCTGCTGGGTTACGGCAATCTTCTCGCTCTTGCCGGATTTCAGTGAAACGGTGATTTCTCCCTTGCGCTCAGCCTCGGTGCTGGCAGCCACTGTTACAGCAAGCTTGATGGTCTTGCTTTCACCGGTTCCGGAAGCAGGGTTGAGAGTAACCCATTCCGGACAGGTAGCCGTCCACTCTTCGCTGGCATTGAGGGTGAGATTCTGCGAACCTCCTTCTGGCGCGAAGGTAAGGCTCAGAGGCATTACCACGAGGGTGCCCTGAGGTTTCGGTGTCGGAGTCGGGGTCGGATCCTTCTTGCAGCTGGAGCTGGTGCTGAAAATTATCAGAGCCGCAAGGCTCAGGCTATATAGGAATTTCTTCATGATAATTGAACTTTATTCTGTGCTATTCCTTTGTTACTTCCTCGTATTTCACGCCGTAAACCTGCCAGTCGCACTCGATAGGAGATCCGTTCTCGAGGTATTTCGTGTAGTTGTTGCCGGTGCCGGCTCCTGTTACGAAAAGGAAGACATTGGTGCCGTCAATCTTATACTCGGTGGTTCCGTTGGTGATGGCTCCGGCTACCTTGGTAGGGGTGTTGACTCCGAAGTGGAGGTATACATCCTTGCCCTTCTGTCCGCTCATACGGCCGACGATGTAGCCCACTGATGAGAATAGAGGGTTCTGGGCTTCTGCAGGAACATTTGTATTGACCTTGCCGTACTGGGCTGTAATCGTACAGTTCACAACGCAGCCGTCGAGAATGTCCACTACAGGTCCGTAGGTGCTGACTCCTGTGATGGCCTCCTCGAATCCGATGAGGCCGCCGGAATAGCTCTTGTCCTTGTTGCTGTTGACGATAACGTCGCCGAACTGCTTGCACTCGGTGATATATCCGGCGTAGCTCTGGGCGATAAGACCGCCGGTGCAGCATTTGTTGCCGTTGGCTACCTTAGGGTCGAAGATCACGGTTGCGGTCTTGGAGTTGATACACTTGGTGACAGTGCCCTTGTTGGTTGCAATCACACCGCCGATGAACTTCGAGCTTGAAGAGCAGTTGTCTGCGTTGTAGTGGATCTTTCCGGCGTTGAAGCAATCCTTGACTGTCGATCCGGCCTCGTTCCAGCATGTGATACCGGCAAGGCGGGTAGGGCCGGTGCAGGCTTCTGACTGGAAGGTTATATTGCCGTAGTTTGCACAGTTGGAGATCTCAGAACCGGCCTGATTCATGCCGACGAGGCCGGCGATGTAGAGGTTCTGGCCGTTTGAGGCTGCTGTTTCGTGGATGTCAGCATGGTTTGCACAGCCGGTCAATGTTCCGTAGTTGTCAGCAACGAAGACGCCGAAGTGGACTGGATCGTTTTCTGCACCCGGAGCTGTAACAACGCAGTCTGCGTCAACGGTGAGGTTTTTGACCGTACCGTGGTTGGACATGAAGAGCGGGGTGGAAGTGGTCCAATGGGTGATATGGTGGCCCATTCCGTCGAGAACACCCGCGAAGTCGGCAGCAGGTTCAACCGTAACGCCGGTCATGTTAATGTCTGAGGTGAAGGTCATGACTGTGCCGGCCTCATCGCTTGCGGCATAGTTCTTAAGGTAGTTCACGAGGTCTTCTGCAGTCGCGATTGATTTCGGACGGGCGTCGATCTTCTCTTTCTTGTCCTGGCTGACTGTGATGGTTTCACAGGTGCCCTTAGGAAGGCTTACCTTGATTTCACCGGTTCTGTCAGCTTCGTCACTAGGATTTTCACCGGCGGTGATTTCGACTGTGTGTTCAGCCTTGTCGCCTGCGCCACTCAATACGTTGGCACTGATCCAGTCCGGAGCGCTGACAGTCCAGCCGTAGTTTGCCATTACTGTGAAGCTGAGTTTGCCGCCCTCTGCGGTGAAGTGGAGGCTCTCCTCGCTGAGGATGAGCATTTCTGGGTCTTCGACCGGTACAGGTTCTGGTTCCGGATCGATTACTGCAGGTTTACAAGCAAAAACTGCAGCCGCAACTGAGAGTGCGGCCACAGCATTAAGGAAATTATATTTCATATAGTTTTTTACTTTTCATCTACGAGATCAGCCATCCTGAGAAGGGTGGTGATTGATACGCTTGAACAGTTGTACCAGAATGAGCGGGTCTTGTTCTTCTTCGGGCTGTAGATCTTCCAGGTGGTCGGAATCTTGCCGTCGGTAGGGTCCTGTGCGACAGTGATGTTGTCGATGAGGGCCTTTGCCTTTGCGAAAGCGAGCTTGTCTCCGGTAACCTCATAGAGGTCGAGGTAGGCGTTGGCTACGTTGCATGCGCTGTTGTCCACAGGCATCTGGTAGCGGTGCTGCTCGTATACGCAAGGAGGGCAGATGATGCGGATGCCGTCCTCGTTAGGAAGGTCGTTCCAGTGTACGAACTGGTCCTCGCTCATGCGGATGAGGTCGCGTGCGTCCTCGATTTCCGCAGCGGTCGGATTGCTTTTGAGAATATATGAAGCGTAAGGGGCTGCGGTGCAGTTGGTGAGGTTCTCGTAAGGATGTACGTCTGCTACGTTGACGTCCTCGAACTGGCCGGTGAGGTCGAAAGTTTCGAGGGCCACTTCCTTCATCCACTTCTCAGCCTTTGCCTTCATCTCGTCGAGTCCCTCAGCCTTGTAGTCGTCCTGGAGCCTGCGGATGTAGTTGAGTACAGGGTGGAGCATTGCACCCACCTCGTTGACAGGTTCACCGGTCACGAAGTCGACCTTGATAGGGAAGGAACCGTCTTCGCGCTGGATCTTCTTGAAGGTGTTTGCAATCTTGAGGGCACGGTCGAGATAGAGCTCGTCGCCGGTCACGTCATACAGGTCGAGGAAGCCGTTGCCTGCGTAGCATGCATCCATGGTCATGGTCTTGCCGATGTTCCAAGGCTTCTTGGAAGCCACGCCCCTGCCGTAGTAGGTAGGAGGGAAGAACTCGAGAGGATCGCCTTCCGGACGGCTCTGGTCGATGAGGAACTGGGCGGCGTTGCGTGCGATGGTGATGGCGTCATCCCTCTTGGAAGGGACATACTTCGCGATCTTTGCCTCGATACTGATCAGACCTCCTACGATCTTGTTCGCGTAGGTGTAGTGCGAGTAGCCGAGGGTGTCCGGGGTGGTGCTGGTGAGCAGCGCCTTGGTCGCCTCCGAATTGTGGATGTAGAGAGCAGCCATCATCGCAGCCTCGCGGTATGGGCGCACATTGTTGTTGTACGGACCCTCGAACGGGAAGTCGCGGAGGAATGATCTCTTGTAGACGGTATCTATCTGCTGACCCTTGGAATCGAGGGCGAGTACCACGAGATCCACCTTGGAAGGCGGAATGGAAGCCCAGATAGGGGAGAGGTCGGCTGTTGGTTTTGCTGCGGTGAATGCCCACTGGCCTTCGCCTTCCTGCTGCTTTACCTCGAAGCGGTACTTTGCAGCACCGTCTACGGCTGCAATCTCGAATGCAGGTGCGTAGATGAACTTCTTGCAGTAGGCGTTCCAGCAAGGATTCCTGCCCTCGTCGGCAGGCCTGATAGGTTTGAGATACTCCTTCGCAGCCTTCTTGTTGAGGCTTGCGAATTCATTCTGGCAGCAGCTCTGTCCGATAAGACAGAGCGCTGCGCAGATAAGAATGATTGACTTCTTCATTATACTTATTATAAACTATTCTTTAGTTACAGCTTCGTAAACCACGTCCACGGTGAGCTTGACAGAAGTACCGGTGATGGTGCTGACTGTGGCTGCGCCAAGTGCGAGATGACCGATGTTTTCAGCGTTTGCGGTCATTGATGCTCCACCGTTCACGCTTATGCTGCCGGCTGCCTTGATAGGAGCTGTCGCGTTACCTACCTGTGCGGTTACACCGTCGGTGCCGTTGGTACGTCCTATCACGAGACCTGCGCTGTTCAGCGGGTTGGTGGATGAGGTTGTGCCCTGGCTTACAAATGTACCGACAATATCGCAGTTTACAACACAGTTGTCGAGCACCTGGTTAGGGTTGTTTGCGTCACCGGCCTTGATGAAGCCGATGAGACCGCCCATGGCAACCTTGTCGTGATTTGCGGTAACCTTGATGTCACCGAAGTTCTTGCCGTTGGAGATGGTGTTAGGCTTGTCCATGTAGGCGAGCATGCCGCCGACATAGCTCTGTGCTGTTCCGGTGTAGGCATCAGGAGTGAAGCTTACCTTGCCGTTCTTGGTGTTTACACAGCCCGCCATGCTCATGGCAGAGAAGTAGGCAACGGTACCGCCGACCATGAAGGTCTTGGTCTGGTCTGCCGGAGCATAGGTAACAGGGGCGTTGTTGGTGCAGTTGAGAACGCTGCCGTTACTGCCTGCGATCACGCCGCCGATACGTACGTCAGCAGCTACGGATCCTGCAGGCTTGATGGATATTTCACCGTTGTTGGTACAGCCTGTGACAGTTGCAGCCTTGCTGGAACGTCCTACAACGCCGCCGATGAAGCTCTGGGCTGCAGGAACCATGGTCATGTCAACTCTTGCGTTGTTGACGCAGCCCTGGAGCATAGCTTCCATTGTATCGGTGGAACCGAGGTTGCCGACGATGACGCCCCAGCGGTTGTTGCTCAGGGTAGGGTCGGCTGTGATCTTGCAGCTTGCATCGATCACGAGGTTCTTGACAGTACCGTCCACAACATTGAAGAGTGGAGCGGCGCTGGTCCAGTTCGTGATCTTGTGGTTCTGACCGTCGAAGGTACCGATGTAGTTGGCGATCTGCGGGAGAGTTTCTCCGGTGAGATCGATGTCGGCGCTCAGCTTGGTGGTGATGTCTTGGGTGTAGATGAGAGGGTCACCTGCCTTTGAAATGAAGTCGAGGAAGTCGGCTTTGTTCTTGATCTCGGTCAGGAAGGCTGGTTTCTCGTAGTGGCCCTGGCTGACAGCAATTGTCTTGCTCAGACCCTTAGGAAGGGTTACGGTGATGGTCGCAGTACGAGGCTCGCCCTCGTTGGCCTGTGCAGTCACGGTAACACTGTGAGGGTCGAGGTCACCGGTTACGGTAGCTGCAGAAAGGCTCAGCCATGCAGCATCGGCGGTGATGGTTGCGTCGTAGTTGGCAGTAACGGTGAAGCTTGCAGTCTCACGGCCTACAGGATCCATTTCGAGGCTCTCGACACTGAGATCGAGAGACTCAGGAATGTCGGTAACACCGAACTGGGAGATGATCACGGTCTCGAGGGTTCCCTGAGGAAGCTGAACCATTACGATGCCTTCGCGATCCTTAGGGCTGACATTTGCGGCAGCGGTAACGGTTACGAGATGCTCGGTGTCGTCACCTGCCACGGTGGTATCGGAAAGTTCGATCCAATCGCATTCGGTGCTGATCTTCGCGTCGTAGTTGGCCTTCACGATGAAGGATGCGTCGCCGCCGTCTGCAGGGACATAGAGTTTGACATTTTCAGTCTTTACTACGAGGTTCTCAGGATCGCCTTCGATACCGTCGCCGACTACTTCATATACGCAGTTGAATACCTGCCAGGTCGAGCCTGCGCTGTTGAGGTTGGTTGCAGAACCGTCGCCGTCGACGAGTGCACCCCATTCCTTAGCATTTGCAATGACCTTGGTCTTGGTTGCGGTACAATAGATGGAACCGCTGACCTTGATCGGTTCTGCGGTTGATCCCATGTTGCAGACCTGATTGTTGGCCTGACCTGAGAAACGGCCGAGCACGAGGCCTACTGATTGGGTCGGGTTGTTGCCGTACTGGCCGGCAGCTGCCTTGACACCTGTCATGTTGCAGTTTACGATACTTCCTTCGAGGAGGGTGAAAGGTGCGCTGGTGACCTTTGCCTGCCATCCGAGGAGACCGCCTGTGTAGTTGTTTCCATTGTTAAGGGTAATGGTGATGTCAGCATAGTTCTCGCAATATTGCATTGCGGAAGTACCTTCATGGTAGCCGACCATGCCGCCTACATACTGGTTGCCGGTCTTTCCGCTGCCCTCGATGGTGATTACTGCCTCTTTGTGGTTGACGCATCTCTTGATGGTACCGGTCTCCAGACGAGGAGTGATGCCGGCTGCGAATACCTGGTATGAGCTTGATGCGCTCACGAGCTTGATGTGTACCGGACCATAGTTGTGGACATCGGTGAAGTCGCCGTAAGCGTAGCCGACGATACCGCCATGGTAGATGTTGGCAGCAGGAGTGTTGCCCACATTGCTGACGGCGCCGTAGTTAGTGCAGGCGCTGATGGTTGAACCCTCCATTGAGTAACCGGCGATGCCGCCGACATAGATTCTCTCAGCGTTTGTGTAGGTGATGTCCACATTTGCCTTGTTGACGCACTCGGTGATGGTTCCGTAGTTGTCTGACGCAAACGGGCCGAAGTGCAGGTATTTCTGATCAGGGTAGAATGAGCAGCTGGACTCGATTGTGAGATTGCGGATCACACCGTTGTTGGTGCAGATCAGCGGGCTGGTGCTCTTGAGGTTGCGTATGCTGCATCCCTGACCGTCGAGCACTCCGTTGAAGTAATCTGCCGGTACGATGGTGACATCCTTCATATCGATGTCGTTGGCCAGAGTCATGACCTCACCTTCCTCACAGTAAGGAGCGCAGGTCTCGAGCCAGTACTTCAGATCCTCTGCGGTCTTGATGGTCTCAGGACTCTCCGGACGGAAGTAGTTCGGCTGGGAAACAGCGATAAACTTCTCAAGGTTCGGGGTGCTGATCTTGATAAGGCCGTAGCGGTCCTCGCCTGTCTTGTTCGCTGCGAGGGTTGCGGTCACATTGTAGACGCGCTTGTCGCCAGGGAATTCGCAGGCGGTGAGTGTGATCCAGTCTTCTGCTTCCATCACGCCATCATAGCTGGCTTCGACGGTGAAGGTCTGGCTGCCGCCGCGGCCGAGGAACTCAAGGCTTTCAATGTCCACCTCGAGGTACTCCTCGCCCTCGTTGCGCGGGTAAGTGACTATTTCTGTTTCTTTTACGCAGGAGGCAAATGTTGCCAGAGCTGCAAGGGAGAAAAGTATGCTTTTAAGTTTCATATCTCTTGTCTCCTATCGTTAAAACCAGTTTGGATTCTGGGTGAGGGCACCCTGGGTAAGGTTGATCTGAGGCTGAGGAACCGGATAGAGGTAATCCCTGTTCTCCTGCCATTTGTAGTGGTAACCCACGTTCTTGTAAGCGGTGATGTAACCCTTGTTCGGGCTTGAGTTGAACGGATCCTCAGGATCGGTAAGCTTCAGGGTTGAGAGCTTCACGGCAGCCTTGGTGGTGTTGGAAGAGGTGGAAACATAGAGTTCCAGGTCGTCCACGCCGTCACCGTCCATGTCGAATTTGCCAGGGCCAGGGATATATACGCCGAAGTAGCCTGTTACTGCATCGGAACCATAGTAAGGATAGGTGTTGTCCATGAGCTGGGCACCTTCGCGCCATCTGAGCATGTCCCAGAGGTGGTTGCCTTCGTAAATGAGTTCGATTGCGCGCTCGCGGCGGAGTTCGAGAAGGAGACCGAGGTCGCCCTTTCCGTCCTTGGTGTTAGGGTAGCACTTCTCCATGTATGGATCGACGCTTACACCTATCATAATATGTGGCATTCCGACTCTGTCGCGGAGTTTGTTGACGGAAGCATCGAGGTCGGCCTGGGTGATGGTTCCGAGCTCAGCCTTTGCCTCGGCATAGTTGAGGAGAACCTCGGCGTAGCGGAAGAGAGCGAGATCGGCAATGCCCTTGCTCTGCTTGCTGTTGTCCAGACGGGAAGCCCACTTGATAGGCTTGTAGCCGGTGACGGTGGTGCTGAAGTCGTTGAAGGTGGTGGCAGTCTCGCCTACCATCTTGTAGCCAGGGCACATCACGGTCTGGCTCAGACGTGGATCCCTGTCCTTGACCTCGTCGAGATACCATGCAGTCTCATAGCCCGGCTTGTCGGTGAACCTGGTGCCGTTGCTGTTGAGGTACATGTTGATGAACCTCTTGGTGAGACCGAAGTTCTTGTTGGTGAACTGATAAGGCAGGTTGTGGCCGTAGTTCTTGAGCTCTGAGGTGGTGTTGTTGTAAAGACGTGCAAGGATCACTTCCTCTTCCTTGGCGTCGTCGCTGTTGAAGAGGTCCCTGTAAGGGGTTGCGCCCTTGGAGTAGATGCTGTAGAGACCGCTGTCCATGAGTTCCTTGGATGCTTTCTCGCAGAGTCCGAGGAAGTACTCGGCGCTCAGTTCGACAGGCTGTCCGTCAAACTCGGTAGGATCGTTCTGAGGAGCGAATTCGTCGTTGGCATGATATATTCTCCAGCTGCCCTCAAAGAGAGCTGCACGGCTCTTGAGAGCGAGTGCGGTCCACTTGGTGACATGTGCCACGTCGCGGCCGTCAGGAAGGTTTGCGATTGCGAAATCGAGATCCTTCATGATGCAGAGCATTACGTAGCCGCGAGGGTCGCGTGGCCTGCAGAGGTCCTCCTGGTCGGTAGATGAGACCACGTGGTCATAATAAGGAACGTCTCCGAACTTCACTACCTTGTGGTAGTAGCCGAGTGCCCTGAAGAAGCTGGCCACTCCGAGGTATTTGTTCCTGACTGCCTCATCCTTGCAGTTGTCTGCGTGCTCGAAGAAGAGGTTGATTCGTCTCATGGTGTCCCAGCCCCAGGCGGTCTCGCCGGTGTTTGCACTGGTTACGAGGCGGGTGCCTTCAACGATGCCGAACGGATCGGTGTTGACGCTTTCGTCACCCCAGTATGCGGAGGTGCTGACTGGCGAAACGAAATACTGGGTATAGCACCTGTTGAGCCAGAGCTGGCACTCGGACTCGCTGGTGAAGTAGGCATCAGGGTTGATGTCGTCTATAGGAAGCCTGGTGAGGCTGTCATTGATCTTGTCGCAGGAAGACATGACGCAGGCTGCTGCGATCGAAAGTGCAATGTAAATTATCTTTTTCATGTCTGCTATGCTTAGAAGGTGATGTTTACGCCGAATGAGAGGGTCCTAGGATAGAGGTAACCCACACCGGTGTTGTCGGTTGCTGTGCCGCTTGCGTTTGCGAGCTCAGGGTCGATGAGCTTGGTGTGCTTCTTGAGCGGTGACCAGTAGCAGAGGTTCTCGCCGCTGAAGTAGAAGCGGAGCTTGCTGACATAGAACTTCTTGGTGATGTTCTCAGGCAGGGTGTAACCCACTGTGAGGTTCTTGAATCGGAGGTAGCCGATATTCTGGAGGAAGTAGTCGTTGGTTTTGCCAAGACCGGTCCAATAGTTATATGAGCTGCTGTCGTATGCTGAGTAACCGCGTGGACGAGGGAAGTAGGCGTCAGGGTTGGACTCTGACCATACGTTCTTCATGAAGTCCTTGTGGATGAAGGAGATTGAGGTCGAAGAGTACGGACCCCAGAATGCGTATCCACCGTAACTTCCGTTAGGGAACCAGTTCTTCTTTCCGATGCCCTGGAAGTAGGCGCTGATGTCGAAGCCGTACCAAGAGAAATCCAGACGGAATGAGTAGTTGTAGCGTGGCTGGTTGTTACCGATTATATCAAGGTCGCCGTGGTCCTCAAGGGTGTTGGCGCCGTTGTTGATCTCGCCGTCGCCGTTGAGGTCGAGGAGCCAGAAGTCACCGGCCTTTGCGCCAGGACCGTCAACGCAGACACCGCCGCCTGCCACATAGTAACCTGGCTGGAGTTTCTGGCAGTTGACCATGCTGGTGTATTCCTGTGCGATCTCGTCAGATGGGAAGAGACCGTTTGAACGATAACCCCAGATGGTGCCGTATTCCTTGCCTACATAGTGGCTGGAGAGGGTTCCGGTAGGGTTGTAGTAGCGGGTGAAGAAGGTCCTGTGGTCACCGAGGAAGCCGGTTACGCCGTAGGTTGCCCTCTTGCCAAGAAGCTTGAAGCTGTCGTGCCATCCGAGGGAGATTTCCCATCCGTAGGTGCGGAGGTCTGCGCAGTTTTCCTTAGGTGAAGTTGCACCGTAGACCTCTGGAAGCTGTACGGAAGCGGTCAGCATGTTCTTGGTGTCGCGGATGTAGGCATCGCCGTTGAAGGTGAGCCTGTCGTCAAAGAATCCGAGGTCGAGACCGAGGTTGTAGGTGTTCACGGTCTCCCAGGTGAGTGTGCTTGACACAGGGGCCGAGATGCTGGCGTACCTGATCTTGGTGTTCTTGTCGAAGGTCCAGTCGGCGGTGTTGTCGATGGAGATCTTCTCTATATAATAATAGTTGGATACCTGCTGGTTTCCGAGAGAGCCGGCAGAGAGGCGGATCTTACCGTTGCTGACGATTTCCTTTGCCGGAGCGAAGAATGGTTCCTCGCTGAAGCGCCATGCAACAGCGGCTGATGGGAAGAAGCCCCAACGGTGCTGTGGGCTGAATCTTGAAGATCCGTCGAAACGGGCGCTGGCCTCAACGATGTAACGTCCCTTGTAGTCGTAGTTGATACGTCCGAAGAAGCCGAGTGTTGCATATTCGCTGTTGGACGGATCGAGATTGTAGGTAGCCACAGGGGTGCCTGACTCGGTGGTGCTCTGGTCTATGAGTCCGAATGAGTCATAGGTCTCGGTGAGGATAGGGGTTGCCTTCACTCCGAGGTCTGCAACCTTGCCGGTCTCGTACTGGGTACCGATGAGGGCCTTGAAGTAGTGGCCGCCCCAGTTGTTTTCGTACTGTGCGGTGGCGGTAAGGTCGTGATACTGCCTGAAGTCACGCTGCTCTTTGTATGAGCTGGTGGTTCCCTGCATCTCGATTATCTGGCCCGGAGCCTTTGAATAGTTGTACTTGTTTGTACGGTAGGTGTAGAAGTGGTCAACACGGCGGAAGTCATAGACCGCTGAGATCTTGAGGCCCTTCACAGGAGTGAGGTCGATCCTGTTGGTCATGGTGAAGTTGGACACATCCTTGGTGTTGCGGTTGCCGCCGTAGAGGGTCTGGGACGGCATCTTGCCCATCATGAACTGCACGGCTGCGATGGAGAGCTCTACAGGCTCTGCAACGAGGGTGCCATCCGGGTTGTATGGCACGAAAGCAGGGGAACCGTACCTCCACATGTTCTGGAAGGTGCTCTCCATGTCGGAGTTACCGAGCCACTTGTAATCCTTGCGGGAGTAGGTGATGTTGTTGGAGTATTTGATCCAGCTGGTGATGTTCGCGTCGATCTTGCTCCTTACAGAATAGCTTTTGAACTTATCGCTGGCAGCTCCCTTGAGAAGTCCGTCCTCACTGTAGAAACGTCCGCTTGCGAAGTACTTGATGTCCTTGTTGCCGCCTGAAACGGAAACATTGTGTTCCTGGGTCGGACGGCTGTTGTTGTAGAAGAAGTTGTACCAGTCGAAGTTGCCGTAGTAGTGATACAGGCCGTCAGAACCTACTTCGACCCATGGGCGCGCAGGATTCTCGGTCTTGTCGTTCCTTCTTTCGTAGAGCTTGAGGAGCTCGCCGTTCTGGACGGTGTAGTCGTACTCGTTCACACGTGCTCCGTGGAAGGAATGTGCCTGGAAGTAGTTGATGAGGCTGATGTGCTCGTAACCGGTGTCGATGAAATCCATGTCGGTGGTCGGCTGGATCCATCCCTGGCGGAAGCTGTAGGAGATGGTTGCCTTCTTGGTGGATGAACCGGCCTTGGTGGTAACCAGTACGACACCTGCGGAAGCCTTTGCACCATAGACTGCACAGCTGGAAGCGTCCTTGAGGATGGAAACGCTCTCGATGTCGTTAGGGTTGACCATGGAGAGGTCTGACTCGACACCGTCGACGAGAACCAGTGCGCTGGAACTGTTCACGGAAAGATTACCGCGGATGTGGATGCTTGATGAGCTGTTAGGGCTACCGTTGCTGGTAGTGATGGATACTGAAGGGTCAGCTCCCTGGAGTGCGTTGGCGGCGGAAACGACAGGACGCTGGTTGAGAGTGCTGCCGTCGATGATGCCCACAGCTCCGGAGAGGCTGCTCTTTTTCTGGGTGCCGTAGCCCACGACCACGATTTCGTCAAGCCTGTTGGCAGACTGGTCTACCGTGATGGTGTAAGGTGACACCTCGTTTCCGGTCAGTGCGACTTCTGTGTCGCTGTAGCCGATGAATGAAATTACCACTGTTGTCGGGAAGCTGACACCCTTGAGTGTGAAGTTTCCGTCAAAATCCGTGATGAAGCCCTGGGTGGTTCCCTTGACGAGGATGCCTGCTCCGGCGAGAGGTTCGCCTGTGGAGTCGACAACCTTTCCTGAGAGGACCTTCGGACTCTGCGCAACGGCCATGAACGAAAGGGCCATTGTCAGCAGGATCGTGAGAATCTTTTTCATTATTTTTAAAGGTTGGTTATTGTTGTTTTCTTCGTTGTGACGGGGCTTAATCCCGCACTACTTAAATACGAAGATAAAACGAATTGAGCAAAAAAATTATCCCCCTTTAGTTTTTTCTAGATTGACAAGGGGGATAAGAAATTGTAAATAACTATAAAACAGCTACTTGTGCAAAAATGACGAAGTGTTATTTTCTAGAAGTCTGAAACGAGTTTCTCGAACTCTTCGGCGGAACAGAGGGCTTTTTTCTTGATTTTGCTGCGATGCGTATAGACCGAACTCGGGGCGCATGTGAGGAATTCTGCAATCTTGCCGCTGTCTGTAATCCCGAGTTTGATGGCCGCCAGAATCCTTAGCCCGGTGGGCAGTTCATTCGGGTTTTTCAGCTTGAATTGTTCATCCTCCGGCAGCAGGGAATTGACCTTGTCTACGAAATCCGGAAAGAGTCCCAGGAAGGTTTCGTCGAAGATGGAGTAGAAGTGCTTGTATTCGTCCACATTGAAGTTAGGGTCACGGAGCATCTTCTTGATGCCGTCTATGTTTCCGTTCTTCATGTCCTGGCGGAGATCTCTTCGGAAATCTTCGATCTTCTGCAGATAGTTTGCCGACAGTCCGATGTACTGGAATACATAGCCTTCCTTGATCTTGTTGGCCTCTTCCAGTTTGCGGTGTGCGCGACGCAGGTCGCGGGACTTCTTCATGTTCCTCAGAAACAGCCATGCGATGACGAAGAGGAGTACCGCGAATATCACGATGATCATTACGCCTGTAACCCTTATCCTTTTATTCTGGTAATCCACAGCGCTGACAATTGCCAGCTTGGAGGTTGCAGTGGTGTACACCTGGGCATTATAGTTGGCTTCCAGCGCATCTTCCAGGGCCGAGCGGCTGTAGTCCGACGCCCTCTGCAGCGTGTTCTCGATGTAGAGTATCTTGGAGAGTTCGTATAGGGACTGGAAGGCCCTCACCGGTCTCTGAAGGCTGTAGATGGCGCTTTGTGCGTACCAGTATTTGGCTTCATCGTTTTGCTTTGTCTCAATGTATGCGTTGGCAAGACTGTAGGCGGCAGCCGCTTTTTCTCCCAGATTTTCCGAGTCCTTCACCAGACCTTTCAAAATAGGTATGGCTTCTTTTGCTTTGCCGTCCTCGTAGAGTTGTATCCCATGCCTTCTGACTTTTTCGAAAGGGTCGATTCCTTCGCAGGCAAGGTATTTTTTTCTGACCGTGTATCTCTTTTCCAGCATCTCGTTCCTAGTGCTCTGAGGCAGTGATTCGTCTTCCGCCTCAATGGCGTAGAGGAAGAGCAGGGAGTTGTAGTACTGGGCCAGTTCGGATTCGTTCAGCGACAGGGTGTCAAGGGACGCGATGGCTTCGGTTGCGGAGGCGTAGTTTCTCAGCGAAGTATAGATATCCACCGACTCGATTACAGTCTTGGCATGGGTCTGCGGCGAGTCGTAGCGGTCCATTTCCTTCAGATATGAGAGGGCGGAATCCACCTGGTAGAACTTGTAGAGTTTGTAAAGTTCATTCGCGTGGATCCATCTGAGAGAGTCGCAGCTGTCGCCGGCATGGACAGATCTGAGGCTGTCGAGACGGGTCTCCAGATTCTCCCTGAAGACTTCTTTCTGGGCTATTGTCCGGTCCAGTTCCCTGAGTTTCCGCTCCAGGGGTGAGCAGCCGGCAAGGAGGCTGATGGCCATCAGTGCGGCAAAGAGTTGTGTATGTCGGAGGTTGTGCTTGTACATTTTAGGGTTACAGTGCTGATGTTATACGGCGCAGATCCTCCTGCAGGGAGGTGTTGTAGCCCTGGGAGAAGTATACAATTCGTCCGAAGCTGTCGCAGATGGTGATGACCGGAAGCGTCTTGGCACCGCGCTCGCAGCCTGTCAGAAGCATCTCCAGCACCTTGTCCTTAGGGTCGCTTCCGAAGATGGCTTTGTCCAGGCCCGCAGGCTTCGCTTCGCCCAGGATGACAAGCGGTCTGCCCCAGGCGTTCAGTTCTTCGGCAGAGGCCTCCAGGTCTATTCGTGCATGGGTGCTCGGCTCATCCTTCGAGCCCATGACTGCAAGCAGGAAATATCCGCGTCCGGTGGCACTCAGAAGGGATTGCTCAGCGCTCGCACCTTCCTTCAGGAAGAGCTGCTCAGCATCCATCGATCCGATCACGGCCACATTGGTCTCGGACTGTCGCAGTGTCAGAGGCAGATTGGTCTTGCTATCCTTATTTATATTAAAGAACTCCATATGGGCCAGTACGCTGCCATCAGCCATGCGGCTGCCGGTCGTCATCATGTAGCAGCCTTCGTCCAGGTCCACGTTGCCGAACTGGGTTACCGGTGTGTCGTCGGCGTCGCTGCCGAATTCCAGCAGCCATGGCGCGTTGTCGAGAATCTGGGAGATGGTGAAGTGTCTGTAATATTTCGGTGTGCGTACCACTCCGCCGGCGTACTGCAGGTTGAGGCTGCCCTTGTCCGCGATTGCTGTGGCCGCAGCGGCTTCGTTTCCGAAATTTACGTCATGCCAGTTTCCGCCTTCCCTGTACTGGGTCTTGCCGGTAATCTCGTCGATGCGGGCAGGGATGCCGAGGGTGCGGCACAGGCCCACGAAGAACAGATTGCGTCCCTTCACATCGGCAGTCCTGCTCTTCCATACATATAGAGGTGAGGTGCTGAGATTCTGAGGGTTGCGTCCATCGATCAGCTTGATGCTGTCGCGGGTCCAGTCAATGGCTTCTCCTGCAGTCTTGATCCTGTCAGCAATTCCGGAAGCGAGAATCTCTGCCCTGTACGGGCGCAGGAATTCGACCCCTATCCTCGGACTGAGCACATAGAAGTCTTCGCTGGCAGCGGTCACCGCCAGATCTTCCAGCACGCTGAAGCTGACATCGCAGAGGTCCTTGTCGCAGAGCATGGAGACAATGGCTTTTGCGTGTGGTGCCCCACTGGCAAGGAAGTCTTCCACATCGTGGTTGATGTGGTCGTGGGACGCGCGGATGGCGTCTTCTTCTTCCAGTCTGCGGGCGTTGTCGGCGATTTCTTCTTCAGTTGCACCGGTCTTGATCGGGTCTTCGACTGGCGGAACTATGTCGATGTCGGCAGAGAATTCTTCTCCGATTTCATGATCGAGCACGACAGTGGCGGTTTCGGACGAGGCCTTGGCAAAGCCGAACCGTCCGTCTTTGGCCGCCCAGATGAACACATCGCCGCAGCCGGTATCGAGGCCTGCCTTGCCTTCTGCGTCGCTGAGATAGCTGCCCACGGTGTAGAACTCTGCGTAGTTATAGATCTTGAAGTCGACCCTTGCGCCTTCGACCGGTTTGCCGTCCATGTCTGTGACTGTCACGATGTTGCGTCGTGTCGGTACATAGCCGCGGATTGCGTTTATCTCTGTGTAGCAGGCGGTCTTCTGAATCACATCTTCAGGTCCCTGGTAGTCGCCGCAGACCTTTGTGTTGAGCAGCATGGCGCGCGACACAGGTGCGTTGAACCAAGCCATATTCAGTCTCGGTTCAGGCTCGCAGGCCCCCATGAAGTACCATTTTCCGTCCACCCATACTTCTACCCACGCGTGGTTGTCGTCGGTGTGGGCCCATCTCGGGGTATATACCTGTCTGGCCGGAATGCCGGCTGCGCGCAGGGCTGCAACTGCGAGTACGGATTCTTCGCCGCAGCGTCCGACTCCGTTTTTCATGGTTGCCATAGGTGACGATGTCCTGGCGTCGGATGGCTTGTAGGTGGCCTGCTCGTGGCACCAGTGATTTATCTCGATGGCGGCTTCGGCAAGGCTCATGCCTTCGACACGCTCGCAGAGCGTATCGGCATACATGAAGCGGAAATTGTCCAGGGTTTCGTTGTTGACCCTCAGCGGCAGCACGAAGTGGCGGAATTCCCTTTCAGGAACATTCCAGCCCATCTTTTCGCGTACTTCCAGGGTCTTGGATACATTCGCTTCCCACCATCCGCGGGTGTAGCTGAGAGAGTCCGGCAGCGGCATCGACTCGTAGAGCCAGTCCACATATTCCGTCGTGCCCATTGGCTTAGTGCAGGCCATTGCCAGCAGAGCCAGTGCCATCAGTATCGTCTTTTTCATCTCTTGCATTTTGCAGTTTTTCAAAGATAGCAACGATGCGGCAAATTTCAAAGTTCCGGGAGACACCCTCCCGCAAACCGTTGTCATCAGTACTATGCCTCCGGTGCGTCCCGGAGCCAGGTCAGTGGTGACAACGGTTTCACGGTTGCGTACGTATCTCGACAATGAAAAACAGATGTAAATTTCCCATTTTCGCGGCAGAAAAGTTGGTGTTGACCGCAAACAGACTCAAAATACACGAAATCGCGGCTGAAACATGTGTTCGTGTCTCAAACAGACGCGAAAATCGCAAATTTGCGTCTATAGTCAGTTGTCGGCACGGCACCGGGCACGCCAATCTACCTCTGGTGTGTTGTGTCGGCAATCCTGGTGCCCGGTGCCGACATTTAGCCCGCACCGGGCACCGAAAAATGGTACCGGCGGCGCACAGACGGTATCGCCGTGTCAGGTACAAATCGGCAAATTCCACCGCACCCGGGTGCAGTGTCTATTCAGCACCGCGTTAGCGTACAGGATTCTTGAAAGTGAGCTTCACGACCATGTCCACGCAGCCTTCTTCCGGGGATGGGAGTGTGAGGCTGATCTTACCCTTCTTCTGCTTGAAGGCAATCTTTTCCCCACCGAGAACTTCGGCCGCGAGCAGCTTGTCAGTGAAATCGAGAGAAAGTGTTTCCGGAGCCTGGAACATGTGCAGGTAAAGCGCGTTATCCTTCTGGGTGCTGACACCCCAATCCTGGCCCTGGAGGCAGCCGGCGGTGGTTCCGTAGATAGACTCGCCGTTTACAGCCAGCCACTTGCCCATAGCCTCGAGACGCTCCAGAGCCTCGTCTGGCAATGTGCCGTCCGGGCGTGGACCGATATTCAGCAGGAGATTCGCTCCCTTCGCAGCGGTCTCCACGAGATAGCGGATCAGGAAATCGGAACTCTTGTAGGACCTGTCATTAATGCGGTAGCCCCATGAATAATTCATGGTCTGGCAAGTCTCCAGAGGCAGAGGGGAAATCTCCTGACCGGAAAGACCGAACTCATTCTGGCCCGGTTGGTCACGCTCGAAAATCTGGATATCCTCGCCCTCGAAAGGCAGCAGATGGTGGTTGTTGCCCACCAGGCAACCCGGCTGCAGCCTGTGGATGAGCTCATACTGCTCGTAAAGATTCCAGAGGGCTGGCTGGTCCTCGCGCGGATGCGCATCCTGGTCCCAGAGACCATCAAACCAGATGGCTCCGATGCGGCCGTACTGGGTGAGCAGTTCTGTCAGCTGTGCGTTCACGAAGTCCATATAGTGCCTCCAATCCTGACCTTCCTCTGAGCGTCCGGTGCCGAGACCTGTGCGTCCGCGAGGATAGTCGGTACGGCCCCAGTCGAGGTGGGAATAGTAGAAATGCAGGTTGATGCCCTCCTTCCGGCAGGCCTGGGCGAGTTCGCCGATGACGTCGCGTCCGAACGGAGTCGCCTTTACTATATTATAGTCACTAGCCTTGGAATCGAACATTGAGAAGCCGTCGTGGTGGCGGGAAGTGATAGTGATATACTTCGCTCCGGCTGCCTTGATGGCGCTGACCCATTCCTCGGCATTGAACTTCGAAGGGTAGAATCCGTCGGCAAGGTGCGCATACTCCTTATAATTAAGGTCCTGGTTCTGCATCACCCACTCGCCCTGTCCGATCATGGAGTAGACACCCCAGTGGATGAAGATGCCGAAGCGTTCCGCCTCAAAGTCGCTGCGGGCCTTCAGGATTTCGTCACTTGGCTGGTAGCCTGGCTGTGCTGCAGCTGCGATTGCGCAGAGGGCAAGCATCAAGGAAGTAATTATTCTTTTCATGGACACGAAGATAAGAATTATCTTTGCGGTATGGAAATGTTTCTGGAATCCTGCTGCGTTTCATTGGAGCAGGTAAAATTTGCTCAGGCGGCCGGAGCGCGGAGAATCGAACTCTGCGAGGACCTGCCTGTAGGCGGTGTCACTCCTTCCAGGGAGCTGCTGGCGGCTGTCGTCAAGGCTGTCGACATACCTGTGAATGTGCTTGTACGTCCGCGTGGAGGCGATTTCTGCTTCAACGAGGCGGAGATTCTGCAGATGCTGGACGACATAGACATGTGCCATGAACTGGGTGCCAACGCCGTGGTCATCGGCGCACTTGACGCGGATGGCAACGTGGATATGCCTACCATGCGCCGTCTGATCGCCCGTGCCCGCTCATATGGCCTCGGAGTGACCTTCCACAGGGCCTTCGATGTGTGCGCCGACCCGATGAAAGCCTTTGAAGACATACTGGAACTCGGTTGCGACCGCCTGCTGACTTCCGGTCACGAAGCCGACGCGTATCAGGGGCGTTTCCTGATTGCCGAACTCGTGCGCCGTGCAGGAGACCGCATAGTCATCATGGCCGGCTGCGGCGTGCGTCCGAACAACATAAACGAAATCGTGGCACTCAGCAAATGTACTGAATGCCACGCTTCCGCTTCTTTCTTCG
>JAKSJK010000049.1 GCA_024398095.1 Bacteroidales bacterium | reverse complement strand
CTCGATTAAAGTTTCTTTCGGAACTCTCCCGGAGTGAAACCGGTACTTGCCTTGAACTGGCGGGAAAAATTGCTCTGCTCGCTGAAACCGACGCCCATAGCGATTTCTGAAAGGGCCATTTCAGGATGCTCACGCATCATTTTCTGTGCCTCGGATACTCTCAATCCACCGATGAAAGTATTGAAATTGACGCCCTCTTCGGTATTGACCATCCTTGACAGAGTGTGCTTGCTGACAGACAAAGTTGCAGCAAGCTGCTCCACTGTAAGTCCCTCTGTCAAAAAGAGTTTCTCATCCTCAATTCTCATTTTCAGTTGCGGCCACGACACCGAAGGCTGGCCTGTGGCATCTTCCGGGATGTCTGCAATGACACCGGACACGATATGGAAAATGGAAGGATACTGTACGAAAAGCGCGCACATGAAAACATACAGCGCCAGCATCACAATATTGAAGAAACCACCCCAGAACATATCCAGGGTGAGACATATGCATACAGAGTCTACACCCGCCAGCTGGGCCCCGATGAAACTGTACAGGGCAAGGCGGTATTTTGCGCTGGGAACATCGGAAAGATAGTTGCCCAATGCGCGGCTGTAGACTTTCTCCTCACGGAAGAAAACTACGGCATAGTAGAGTATCTGTCCTATATATACCAGCAGCCACAGCACCCTCACTGCAACTCCGGGATTCGTCAGGGAATGGAAAAGAATGTCCCAGGACGAGAGACGTACGAACGGACAGAATGGCTGTATTATACAGTAGGTAAGCAGACAGATAAGCATCGGGCAGAAATTCAGGAAAACCTGCCTGCGATGCACGATGTTCAGATTAAGCAGATTCAAATGTGCCAGGCCCAGCAGGCATACCTGGATGTGCGACGAGATAAAGAAAGGGAAAAACAACAGTTCCCTCGGAAGTTTCGCCTTGAGCAGACAGTAGATGCCCAGACAAACGAAAGAGAGAGCCATGAAGGTCAGTGAGATCCTGTAACCCCTCAGACGGGAGTCTCCCCGGCCCACAGGAATTATGGCCAGGAACAGCCCCATGATTATCAGGCCGATGATAAGTATCTCGAAAGATTGCTGAGTGAATCCCATGACCCTATGCAGCTAAAGTCCCAATTCCTTAAGAGCTTCCCTGTTGGCACGCGCCTTCTCAGCCGGGATAGGGCGCGCAATCAGCAGGAGAAGGGCAGCAGCCAGGAAAAACAGCGAAGGGACAAGTCCTATGTGAGCGGTAATACCCCACTGCGCAAGGCTGGTCTGCTGTCCTGCAGCCGAAGAGTCATAGCTGGTAATGGTATGGCAAGCCCAGAAAACAATGCCCTGGCTTGCATAGCTGAGTCTCATGAAAAAGGCCCTCACGCCCATTATCACACCCTCGTTTCGTCTGCGTTCCTTCAGCACAATGCTATCCACGACATCGGCCATTGCCGGAGCGATGAATGTCCAGCAGCCGCCGAATCCCAATCCCCAGAGAAACATGAAGATGGCAAAGGTCAGCTGGGTGCGGCAGAATGTCATAGGCAATGCAGCCGCAGCCATGAAGAAGTTGGTGATGACCAGCATCAGGAAGTTATTATCCAGTTTCTTGGCCACGCGGGACCACACGGCTACGGAAATCAGCGCGCCGACCAGCATGGCGGCGAATATCGGCGTAGACGCCTTTGCTGGCATGCCGAGGACACCGTTGACGACATAATTGACACTGCCGGTCATGCATATGCAGGCCGACTGGTAGAGGAAGAGCATGATAGCCAGAATCGTGAACTCCCTATGCTTTACAGTAGATTTCAGAGACTCCACAAAACCAGGTTCCTCCTGCTGCTGTTCGCTCATCGGAACCGATTCAGCCCTCTGCATCACACCAGGAATGATTGCAATGCTGCCCACGATGCCGACACCTGCGATCACCAGGCCGGCAACCACGTAACTGCCAATATTTCCATAATGATAGAAGAGAGGAGGCAGTACGGCGCCAAGGGCTATGCCGACAGATCCGAAGGCGGTAGAGGTTACTGCAGCCTTGCGCCTTACATCCTGGCTGCGGAACTTATCCGGGAACACGCCCTGGTAATTCACCTCCCAAAGTGAGTAGCAGGCATCGTACAGGCAGACAGCTATCACCATCCACACAAACACAGCCACCTTGTGGGCATGCAGCGCCTGCGGAACCATAAAAATCAGCAGGAAAGCCAGAGAGCAGGTGATTATGCCGAAAACGATCCAGAAGAGCCTCTTGCCATACTGTGCAAGAATAGGCTTCTTGCCTGTAATCCAGCCGATCAGAGGATCGTTGACAGCGTTCCATATACTGTAGATAATGGTCGCAACTGTAGGGAATATGGCAGGCAGGCCCATCTCCTTTTCATAGAAGAAGAAAGCCATGATACCATAGGCTCCGGTTAGGAATTCGGCGAGGAAACGGCCCACGCCGTAAGAGAGCATCACTCCGAAAGAGGGAGTATGGTTAGAAATTCGTCTCATATACAGTTGAAAATTCAAATCTACTTGATAAGGCTGAGGAACTCATTCCTGGTCCTTTCATCCTTGAGGAAGATGCCGGAAAAGGCCGAAGTCGTAGTCAGGGCATTTGCCTTCTGCACTCCCCTGAGGGTCATGCAGGTATGGCTGGCCTCGATCACAACCGCAACTCCAAGCGGATGAAGGGACTCCTCAATGCAGTTGAGGATGTCGGTGGTGAGCCTCTCCTGAACCTGCAATCTGCGCGCATAGGTCTCAACCACACGTGCAATCTTGCTTAAGCCGGTAATGGTGCCGTCCGGTATATAGGCCACATGACATTTCCCGATGAACGGCATCACATGATGTTCGCAGGTCGAATACAATTCAATATCCTTTACAAGTACCATCTGCTTGTAGTCTTCACGGAAGAGTGCACTCTGCAGAATCTCCTTGCCATCCTCCTCATAACCCTTTGTAATGAACTGAAGAGCCTTCGCCACGCGTTCGGGAGTTTTCACGAGACCTTCGCGCTCCGGATCCTCTCCCAAAAGTCTCAGGATTTCCTTGTAATGCGCAGCAATCTCCGCCGTGACTTTTTCATCATATATTTCTTCCTTATGGTACGCCATTTGTAACGAGATTTTCGCACAAAAATACGAAATAATCGGTGTTTTTTTCGATTTATTGCCTATATTTGCGCCCCCTATAATGGGAAAAACATAATAAACAACTGAAAAACAATTAAATACAACACATAAAATGTACTGGACACTTGAATTGGCATACCGCCTTGAGGACGCTCCATTCCCTGCGACCAAAGACGAACTGATCGACTACGCAACCCGTAGCGGCGCCCCTCTCGAAGTAGTTGAAAACCTCGAAGAACTTGAGGACGACGGCGAGGTCTACGAGACCATCGAAGACATCTGGCCTGATTACCCGACCAAAGAAGACTTTTTCTTCAACGAAGAGGAATATTAATATTCATAAAAGAGCATCGGGGCAGCCCGATGCTTTTTTATGCGTGGAGAATCGCACAGACGATGACAAAGCAGGAACTCCGAGACCAGATTAAAGCCCGCATAAAGCTTATGCCTGCTGAAGATCGGGAAGCCGCCTCCGTACAGATCTGCAAAGAAATAATCGGCTCGGCCGAATGGAAAAAAGCAAGAACCGTATGGCTCTATGCCGCTCTCCCGGATGAAGTGAATCTGGAAATGCTCTTCCATGAGGCCTTGAAATGCAGCAAGCGAATACTGCTCCCGGTTGTAGACGGGAACGATCTGCAGATCAGATTCTATGACCCGCAGCACGTGGCAGTCCAGGGGAAATACAACATCATCGAACCATCTTCCCAATGCCCTCAGCTCAGGGATTCTGACGGGATAGACCTGGCTATCATACCTGGCAGAGCGTTCACCCGCGACGGATTGCGCATGGGACGCGGCAAAGGATACTACGACCGCAAACTCGCCTCGGTCCGCTGTCCGAAATGGGGAGTTGCCTTCGCGTGCCAGATAGTGGAAGAACTGCCTGCAGATCCATGGGACATCCGTTTGGACCGTGTCATCAGCGCTGGAAAACATCAAACAGATAACAATTATTCGGATTGGTTGCTCCATTAGAGCGGCACTCCGGCAGATGGCCGAGCGGAGCATTTCCCCATGTTCCTGCTCCGCGAGGCCGCTGCCATGTGCCGCGTACAGGATCAACCGCAAAAAACATATTCGCGTCATGGATTTGAACATTTTTGACAGAATTATAAATTGAAATGCTTATATTTGCACTTATAAACATATTTGTGAGATACAATCGACATAATCCCCAAATTTATAACGATCATGAAAAAATTTATTGTTGCTCTGACTCTCATTGCGTCAGTATTTGCGCTCTCAAGCTGCAAGAAAGAAACTAAAGACGAACCAAAAGACGAGTCCGTACTCGCAAAGACCAGCTGGGTATACATGGTACCTGACGACTCCGATGGCGGAAAGATGGCTCTTACCTTCCTGGATGAAACCAACTGCTTCCTCGTAAACGGAGACAAGGAAGGCTGGTGGTGGGCACCGGAAGATGGCTACATGGAGGGAACCTACACTTTCAATGCTGAGGAGAACTCCGGCGTTGCAAGCTTCGCTGTGGAAGGTGAGTCTATGGATTATCCATTTGTCATCGATGGCGAACAGCTCGGCCTTGGCGGCATGTTCATCATGTCAAGTGTAGAATTCTTCACAAAGCCGGAATAATCGTCATTCCCGGCAGAAATAGAAATATGAGCCTCGGAAACGGGGCTCATTTCTTTGAAATCCCTGATTGATGCAATTTAAACAAACCGTTTTTTGGGCGGCTGCCATCCTGACCCTGGCCTGCACCAAGGTCAACTATGTGGACAGGATTGTGGAGGTCCCGTCCTATCCCGACCTGGAAGCGCCGGCTCCGGATACCGTTGTGGCGACTCATGCGCGCATACAGTTTTACGGAGCCTATAGCGAGACCGTGGACAGGTGGTATCTCACGTTATTCGAGAATGATGGTGTGCAGTATGTCCACGAAGACGATGAATACCTCGGAAAGGGAAATGTCATCGTCCTCTGCATGCAGACCGCCATATCCAAAGGCACCGAGAAAGACATACCGGTAATTGCCGGCCATTACAGCAGCCCGTCCACCTACTCGGACCTGCAGGCCGGCCAGTATGAGTTCGGCTACGACTACCCTTACGACCATCCGTACAAGGGCATACGCTACGCAACCTATGGAACCTATATGTTGAACCTGGACGGCCAAGAGTATATTCCGAGATATGCCTCTGACGGCTGGTTCGATGTCAGACATCTCGACGGCGGGACATACGAGGTGGTCGGAATGCTTGTAGACACAGACTTCCGAAAGCACTATTTCAAATACACCGGCAAGATCGAGGGCGTGACAGAATGGAATTATTACTTCGCTCCGAACAGTTCCCTGAACGGGGATGTCAGACTTACCAGGACCCAGCTGCCAAAGATGGAGATGCGCAGGACGGAGCTTCCGTTCGGAAAATCTAAGAATATCGATGTGGTACGTGTCTACCTGACTTCATCCTCGGTAAATGTAGGTCCACAGGTCAGCTATGGCCTGGAAGACCTCTCCGGGACAGGTGCTGTCATGTACCTGGAAATGGTAGTGGAGCACGGCGCGGCAAGGCTTCCTGAAGGGACATACCAGCTTGCTCCAAGGGTGGATGGCGGCTATGACGGCGCCATGCTCACTCCCCTCCACTTCAAAGAGGGCATGCCTAACCGCTTTACCAACCGCGAGGGATCGTGGTACTTCAATCTCGCGGATAACGGACTTTGGACCGGCGACTATGCCCGTATACACGACGGAAAGGTCACAGTTTCCTATGTGGAAGGCAGCAGCGAGCCTGTGATAAGTGCTGAACTTACTGATGGGGAAAACCCGTCGCACAAAATAACAATTGACTGGAAATGAAAAGATTGATAATGATATCGGCTGCGATTGCCGTACTCGCGGCATCCTGCACCAAGGAAGGCCAGGAGCAGGGCGGAGAGCAGCCGGAGCAGAAGAACTGCATCGAAGTCGTGGATGCTGAAGGAAATGTGATTTCATCGGCTGAACTCAAGAGCACCGTCAGCTTCGTTTCGGAGGCCGGAATGTACTCCATCTACGCGGCCGACGTCGCCGATCTCACAAAAGAAAAGATCCTGGATGGCTACACCTTCATGATGAAACACAATGTGGTAGCCGTATCCTGCCTCTACTCCCTCCTCGGCAGCAAGGTAGACATCAACACGGAAATCCTGCATTGGCTCATGCATGTACAAGTCTCCAAGGTATGCGAATACGACCTTCTGGAGGGTGATCTCGAGCCGGAGATTGCTGGTGGCTACTTTATCTTCGACATAGATAAGGAGGCTGAAAAATCCAGTCTCGAGGTGCAGCTGGAGCTCAAGGACGGAAAGAAAATCATCTGCAAGAGCAACGGCACCTACACCCCTGGTGGCGAAAATGAGACCCTGTTCGTGTGGAACGACATGAGCCGTCCGGTACGCGCCGCCTTCTACGACGACACAGAGACCGGTTCCAACCCACCGCTAATGTACTTCACCTCAGGCCAGATCGATTATGGAGCTGATATCCCGCGTACCACCTACGCTAAGATTCTGCCTTCAGCGAAACTGTGCGACGGTCAGCCTCACGACATCGTATCATCAATAAAGGATGGTTCGCTCCAATTCATGGTCCGCGACTTCGACAGCGAATGGAATGTGGTCGGAGGAAGCATCATGATCAAACATATCCAGGGATACGAATACGAGGTCAATGTGACCGGTGCGGAATGCGAAGACATCAACCACGAGCTGGTTGACAGATCATTCAGGATGTTCTTCCAGGGCGAACTCAAGGACATCCACATCGAGCGCCAGATTATCAACCAGTTCGAGACCGGTGGCAAGACGTACCTGATCAAGTCATGCATCGTGGATCTCAGTGCGCCCGTAGCTGCAATCTACATGCTCCAGGACGAGGGTATCAAAACTGTCGCAGAGGCTTTGCAGGCTACACCTCTGGTAATCAATTTCTCCAGGGAGAAGTTCGGTACCAGCATCGGTCTGTCCACAGACAAGACCAACTTCTGTGTAAGCTACACAGTCAGCCGCTGGGATGCGTCCAACCTTGACACCGGATCGTTCATCTGCCATGAGTACAATGCCGAAACCGGTCTTCTGCACTGCCAGCTGGCCAACATATGTCTGGCATCCAACTACAAGACAGTGATGAAGATGGAATACAAGGGTACCCCTGTTTACATCAAGTAGCCATGCAACTCCGTATCCATACACTCGCCTGCGCGATTCTGGCGCTGTGCAGCTGCACGAAGACAATAGAACGGGAAGTCATCGAGTATGTGCCGGTTGAGCCTGTGACCTATTATTACTATGGAAACACAAGCTATAGCGTTCACAGACTGCAGTCATACTACGAAGAGGGCTACTACTATTTCCTGATAGCACGTGAACCGGAGGAACCTTTCAATTCGCGGATCGAACTGATCGTGCCGGAGTATAACATTGGCAAGATCCTCGACTTCTCGAACGTATCCCTCAGCAAGGGCATAGACTATGTGCTGCTCTTCGAGGATCCTACACATTACTATTCACCTGACTATGCGCCGAAATCCGGCACTCTCCAGGTACGCAAGAATGCGGCCAAGGATTCCTACAAGCTGAAGTTTGACCTGATTCTTCCCGACGGGGAGAATCTCAGGTTTGACTACAGCGGCACCTACCCGGAAGCACTGTAAAACAGAAAAGGCTGCGGATCCGCAGCCTTTCATTTTATTCCGTCCGAACCCTTATTTTTCCGAACCGAATTCGTAATCTTTGCCAGGAAGGATCGCATTGATGAGGATGCCGACGATGGCAGCGATTGCGAGGCCTGAGAACTGGATGGCACCTACGCCAACCTTGCCAGGACCGTAAGCTACGCCGATTGCAAGCACGAGGATGAGGGCAGCGATGATGACATTGCGGCTCTTTGCGAAGTCGACCTTATTCTCAACCATGTTGCGTACGCCGACAGCTGAAATCATACCGTAGAGCACGAGGCTGACACCACCGACTGTGGCTGCAGGCATGGTGCTGACGATAGCAGCGAACTTAGGGCAGAATGAGAGTACGATTGCAAAGCATGCAGCGATGCGGATCACGCGTGGATCGAAGACCTTGGTAAGGTTCAGGACACCGGTATTCTCGCCGTAAGTTGTGTTTGCAGGAGCGCCGAAGAGAGATGCCAGAGCAGTGGCGATACCGTCGCCCATGAGGGTGCGGTGGAGACCTGGCTCAGAGAGATAATCCTTTCCTGTGGTTGAAGAGATAGCGCACATATCGCCGATATGCTCCACCATGGTAGCCAGGGAGATAGGGAGGATGGTCACGATTGCAGAAACCACGAGACCCCAGTCAGGATGGCTTACGAAAACATTGATGGCAGTGTTCTTCATCTGGAAAGGAAGGCCGATCCATGCAGCCTCTTTCACCGGAGTGAAATCAATCACCTGAGTGCCGCAGAGCTGGAAAATCACAGCGACAGCATAAGAAGCAAGCACACCGATGATGATAGGGATGATCTTGACCATACCCTTGCCGAAGATGTTGCAGATGACGATCACCACGATGGCGGTGAGGGCGATCCACCAGTTGCTGATGCAGTTGTTGACAGCGGAGCCGGAAAGGGTAAGACCGATGGCGATGATGATAGGACCGGTCACGATCGGCGGGAAGAATCTCATGACCTTCTTGGTGCCGAAGATAGCAAAGAGTCCTGCAAGCACGAAGTACATGAGACCTGCGCAAAGTACACCTACACACGCATAAGGAAGGGACGCAGCCTTGTCAAGGCCGTTGGCTGCCCCCATATCCACAACTGCGGCATATCCACCGAGGAATGCGAAGGAAGAACCGAGGAATGCCGGGACCTTGAGTTTGGTGACAAGATGGAAGATGAGAGTACCTACACCTGCGAAAAGGAGGGTTGCAGACATCGAGAGTCCGGTAATCATCGGAACGAGGACTGTCGCACCGAACATAGCGAAGAGGTGCTGGATTCCAAGCACCGTCATCTTTGGAATGCCGAGCTGACGCGCGTCAAAGATCGGCTGGTCACTGATTTTAGCCATTAATAAAATATTAATTGTTTTAGAAAAATTTGCCAGACTAAGTACTGTAGATAGTATTCACTACGCCGAATGGCCAGAGGGGGTTGGGGATTCGTCCCCAATTAAAAATAGTCCTAAAGCAACGATAGAATGGGACTATTCCCATTCTATCGTTGCAGGTGGTTTGGAGGAAATGTCGTAGCATACACGGTTGACGCCCTTGACATTTCGTATGATCTTGTTGCTGACCTCTGCGAGGAACTCGTAAGGAAGTTTCGCCCAGTCTGCAGTCATCGCATCGGCAGATGTGACGGCTCGCAGCGCAACAGGATTCTCATAGGTACGCTCGTCGCCCATAACTCCGACAGACTTGACATCGGAAAGGAGGATTGCGCCCGCCTGCCATATCTGGTCATAGAGCGAAACCTCTATCTCACCGTCCTTCATATCTGCAGGAACGCCAGCCTGAAGCACACGGCGCGCCTCTTCGCCGGAAAGCTTTGTCTTCCAATTGCGGAGACCCTGGATGAAGATATCATCTGCATCCTGGAGGACACGTACCTTCTCAGGAGTGATATCGCCGAGGATGCGGACAGCAAGCCCCGGACCAGGGAAAGGATGACGGGTGATGAGATGCTCCGGCATACCCAGAGAGCGGCCCACGCGTCTTACCTCATCCTTGAAAAGCCACTTGAGAGGCTCACAGAGCTTGAGGCCCATCTTCTCAGGAAGTCCGCCCACATTGTGGTGTGACTTGATGACTTTACCTGTTATGTTGAGAGACTCGATGCGGTCAGGATAGATGGTACCCTGAGCAAGGAAACGCGCACCATCGATCTTCCTGGCTTCAGCCTCGAAAACATCGATGAAGCCCTTGCCGATGATCTTGCGCTTGCGCTCCGGCTCATGAACACCGGCGAGTTCCGAATAGAACTTTTCCGATGCATCCACGCCGCGTACATTGAGGCCGAGGCACTCGTAGTCGCGGAGCACATCTGTGAACTCGTTCTTGCGGAGAAGACCGTTATTTACAAAGATACAGGTCAGGTTGCTGCCAATCGCCCTGTTCAGGAGTACAGCAGCAACGCTTGAGTCCACACCGCCCGAGAGGCCGAGAATGACTTTGTCATCTCCCACCTGCTCGCGGATTTCCTTGACAGTCTGCTCGACGAAGTGTGCCGGGCTCCAATCCTGCTTTCCGCCGCAGATATCCACGACGAAGTTTTTCAGGAGCTGAGTGCCGTCGATCGAGTGAAAAACCTCAGGGTGATACTGTACGCCCCAGATCTTCTCGTCGTTTGCAGCGTAGGCCGCATACTTGACAGTAGCCGTAGAAGCAATCACGCGGAAGCCCTCAGGGAGTTTGGTGATGGTGTCGCCATGGGACATCCACACCTGTGAGTTAGGAGCGAAATCCTTGAGAAGAGGGTTGCCCTCCTCCATGAATTCAAGGTTTGCACGGCCATACTCGCGGGTTCCTTCCGGCTCGACCTTGCCGCCGAAGGTGTGAGCCATCAGCTGGGCGCCGTAGCAGATTCCGAGGATAGGATACTTTCCACGGATCTTGGAGAAATCGATATGGAAGGCATCGTCAGCATAGACGCTGAGCGGAGAACCGGAAAGAATGACTCCGATGATGTCAGGGTCATTCTCTGGGAACTTGTTGTAGGGAACGATTTCGCAGAAGGTATTCAGCTCACGGACACGGCGGCCTATAAGCTGGGTAGTCTGTGAACCGAAATCCAGAATTATTATCTTTTCCATTTACTAGTCGTTACGTGAATAGTTAGGAGTCTCCTTGGTGATGGTCACATCGTGAGGATGGCTCTCTGCCATACCGCTGGCGGTCACACGGGTGAAGCGTGCCTTCTGGAGTGTTGCAATGTCCTTGGCGCCGCAGTAGCCCATACCTGAGCGGAGGCCGCCAAGAAGCTGGTATACGGTCTCGGAGATGGTACCCTTGTAAGGCACGCGGCCTACGATACCTTCCGGAACAAGTTTCTTGGTGTCCACCTCACCGCTCTGGAAGTAACGGTCCTTGGAACCGGCATTCATAGCGTCGATGGAACCCATGCCACGATATGACTTGAACTTACGTCCGTTGTAGATAATGGTCTCGCCAGGAGCCTCTTCGGTGCCGGCGAACATGGATCCGCACATCACGCAGTCGCCGCCGGCTGCAAGAGCCTTCACGACGTCGCCTGAGTAACGGAGACCGCCGTCAGCGATGATTGCCACGTCTGAGCCGAGCTTTGCGCACTCCTCGTGAGCAGCCTTTGCACACTCGAAGATAGCTGTAAGCTGAGGAACGCCTACGCCAGCCACGATACGGGTGGTACAGATGGAGCCAGGTCCGATGCCGACCTTGATGCCGTCCACACCTGCCCTTACGAGGTCACGTGCAGCCTCAGCGGTAGCGATATTGCCGACTACCACGTCGAGGTCCGGATATGCGGCCTTGATCTTCTTTGCGAGTTCGATCACACCCTTGCTGTGACCATGTGCCGAGTCGAGTGCAACGGCATCGACACCCTCTGCAACGAGAGCAGCCACCCGGTCCATTGCGTCAGGAGTGATACCCACGCCTGCAGCCACACGGAGACGGCCCTTGCTGTCCTTGCAGGCATTAGGATGGATCTGCTCCTTGATGATATCCTTGTAGGTGATCAGACCGACGAGCTTTCCAGCCTCGTCGATTACAGGCACCTTTTCGATCTTGTTTGAATGAAGCACCTCAAGCACATGCTCACGGTCGGTCTCGCCTTTGGAGATGGTTACGAGGTTCTCTGAAGTCATCACATCAGCGATCTTCACGCTGAGATCAGTCTGGAAGCGCACGTCGCGGTTGGTCACGATACCCACGAGGGTGCGGTCTGCATCCACTACAGGAATACCTCCGATGTGGTTCTCGGCCATGAGTCTGAGGGCGTCGCCGACGGTCTGCTCCTTGGAAATGGTGACAGGGTCGTTGATCATTCCGTTCTCAGCCCTCTTCACCTGGCGCACCTGGGCGGCCTGGGCGGCGATGGACATGTTCTTGTGAATGACGCCGATTCCACCTTCCCTTGCAAGGGCGATGGCCATTGTGGCTTCAGTCACGGTGTCCATTGCTGCGGACACGATCGGGATGTTGAGAGTGATGTTGCGGGAAAAACGGCTCTTGAGGCTCACTTCCCTCGGGAGGACTTCCGAATATGCCGGAATAAGCAGTACGTCGTCGAAGGTCAGGCCCTCGATTGCGACTCTTTCTTCAATGAATGACATAGCAAATTTTTAATTTGCACGCAAAAGTAACAAAAAAGCCGCAATGAAGAAATCACTGCGGCCACATTTTTCAACATTTTTTTCAACATCGCTACTTCTTCACATTCTGTACTATCCTGAAGCCCGTAGAAGCCACAAGTATAGACATCATCGGCGACACTATATTAAATATACAGTACGGCAGATAGGTAAGGGTGGCTACACCGAGCACAGTCGCCTGGGTCATGCCGCAGGAGTTCCACGGAATAAGCACGGATGTCACCGTCGCGGAGTCTTCCGCACTTCTGCTGAGCAGTCTGCTTTCAAAGCCGTTTTCTTCGTAGAGTTTCTTGTAGAGGCTGCAGGTCAGTATTATGGAAAGGTACTGGTCGCCGGTAGTCAGATTGCAGAACACGCCGGTTCCGACCGTGGTGGCCACCAGCGGAGTCCTCTTGTGGATGCGCCTGGTCAGCGCCTCTGTTATGCTCTGGAGCATGCCGCTGCCGGTCATGGCCGCGCCGAAAGTCAGTGCGCAGAGAATGAGGAACACCGTATTGAGCATGCCGCGCATACCGCTGGTCGCAACCAGTTCGTTTACAGCCTCGGAGCCGGTTTCGGCAGAAGTGGATGAGAACCAGGTGTTCATCAGTCCCTTGAAACATGAAGCGAAGTCCAGCCCGTTCTCCCCCGCCCCGATCACTGCAATCATTTCAGGCTGGAAGATGAGCGCGAAGATTCCGGCCGCAAGAGCCGATAGCATGAGGGTAAGCACGGCTGGAACCTTCCTGACGATCAGGAACAGGGTAAATATTGGCACCAGCAGCAGAATAGGGCGGACATGGTAGGTGGAACTGAGCGCATCGACATATTCCTGGGCATGCGCGGCTGCATCCCCACTGTGGAAGATACTCACAAAAAAGAAGACTACGGCAGCGATGCTGATGGACGGCACCGTTGTCAGCAGCATATAGCGTATATGCGTGAAGAGAGGGGTGCCGGAAGTAGAAGAAGCCAGCACTGTCGTGTCTGACAGGGGTGAGATCTTGTCACCGAAATATGCGCCGGAGATTATGGCGCCGGCAGTCCAGCCTTCCGAGTAGCCGAGTGCCGAGCCTATAGCCATCAGAGCCACGCCTACAGTAGCAATCGTTGTCCACGAACTGCCCGTCATAACGGCCACAAGCGCTGTTATCAGGCAGCATGCCAGCAGGAATATCTTCGGGGATATGATCTTCAGTCCATAGCAGACCAGGGTCGGGACAACTCCGCTGACCATCCAGGAACCGGACACGGCACCGATGAGCAGCAAGATGATTATGGCCGAGGCGACCGAACTGAAATTTGACTCGATTGCGCTCTCAAAACTCTTCCAGGGTTGCTTGCAGACAGCCATGCCGAGCGCGATAGCCAGGCCGGCAGAAAGCAGCAGAGCCACCTGGCTGGCACCTTCAAGGGCATCGCTGCCATAGTGGCGTACAACAAAAAAAAGCAATACCACCAGAAAAACCAGTGGTATGCATGATATTAGCCAATGAGGTGATTTCCTTACCAAATCAGTACAAGTCTTATGGACATTTCGCCAGGGTTGTAGTCATCGCCATAGTCAAAGTCATTGGCAGTCACATAGACAAAGCATTTGCCCTGCTGGAACTCGAAATCCACGGTTTCAGTCCAAAGGAAGTGGTAGCCATCCGTGCTGGTCATTTCGTAGTGGCGTACGCTAGGCAGCACCTGCTGTCCGCCATCCGAATTTACGATATATGCCAGCATAGCGCCTTCCTGCCAGATGAATTTGTCCAGTTCCGGAGCATTGAGCTGTGCACGGAAGAAACCGTTGGTGCCATCGGATGCTGAGCAGAACTCCCAATTGCTGGCTTTGATAACGTAGTTTTTAATCTGCCACTGGGTGCCGGCAGGCTGGTCCTTAGGGCAGTCGCACTCTACCTTGGTACAAGAAGAGAAAACCATAGCCGCGATTAACGCGAATGCAGCAAATATCCTTTTCATATCCTAAAATTATTATTGTTATGCAAATATAATCAAATTCATTCCAATTCCATGCCAAGATTCTCGATCATGGACTGGGCAACCGCATCGGACGCCCCCTTTCCTCCGAGGACCGAACGGATTTCAGCATAGCCGTCCATCATTCCGGCGCGGTATGAACTATCTTCCAGAATGTGGCGGAGCTCTGCAATGACCTTTTCAGAAGTAAAATCTTCCTGTACAAGTTCTTTGAAAACAAGCCTGTCGACGCACAGGTTGCCGAGGCTTATGAACTTGATCCTGTCCATCACATGGAGGATGCGCCTGGCTACAAAAGCTGTCACCTTTGAGGTAGACCAGCACACCACCTGCGGCGTTCCAAGCAGCACCGTCTCAAGGGATGCAGTTCCGGAATTCACTATTGCGGCTTCAGCAAAACGGACCACCTCCTGGGTCCTGCCGAATACCAGTTTCATCGAATCCACCTGATCGGGGAACGGCTCGTAATCCGAGCTGTCGCGAGACGGAGCCCCAGCAACAACAAACTGATAATCGGCGTATTGTGGGATTGATTTCAAGGTAGTGGCTATCTCTGCCAGCACCGGCATCATACGGCTTATCTCCCCTTTGCGCGAGCCGGCGAGCATAGCTATGTACGGCTTGTCAGGCAGTCCGCTCTCCGAAAGGAAGGTCTCCCTGTCTGTATTCATCGCCTTGGAACCGTCGACAGCGTCCACAAGCGGATTGCCCTTGTAGACGAAATCTATCTTCTGCCGGGTAAAATAGGGTATCTCGAACGGGAATACTATAAACAGTTTGTCCACATATCTGCGTATCTTGCGGATACGGCCCTCACGGCTTGCCCAGACTTTCGGGGCGATATAGTAAAAGACCTTGAACCCTGCCTTGTGTGCGAATTCGGCTATGCGGAAATTGAATCCTGGATAGTCAATCAGGATTACCACGTCCGGTTTCCAATCCAGTATGTCCAGCCTGCATCTCTTCAGGTTTGCAAGCAATTTCCCGGCCTTGCCAATCACATCGGTAAAGCCCATCACGGCGCCCTCCCTGTAGTCCTGCACGAGTTCGCCTCCGACGGAAGCCATCATCCGGCCGCCCCAGAAGCGGATCTGAGCATCCGGCTGTCTGGAGTATATTCCCTTCATCAGATTGCTGCCGTGCAGATCTCCGGAGGCCTCCCCCGCTATGATGTAGAACTTCATGACACTATGATTGAGAAACAACTGTACCTACTTTAGGAATTCAGCATCGAAATCCAACTTACGCATTCGTTCAAACTCCTCATAATCAGTGTTATCCACACGATGAGGAACGATGGTGACATAGCCCTCGACCATGCCGTGGTGATCCGGGCGGACAGTGTTGTCAGGATTGTCCTCGATCTGTCCGATCATGTGGTAGGTTCCGTCAGGATCGTGTTCAAACTCACCAACCCAGCGGCAGAGGCCCATGGAACACACCCTGATGCCCTTGACCTTATCGGCAGGAAGTTTGGGGAAGTTGACATTGTAATAGATTCCGTTGCCGGCAGGATTCATCGCCATCAGCTTCTCGAAGATGGACGGAAAGTATTTTTCCACCGCACTGAAATCGGCATCGGGGTCCTCGTCGAAAAGGCTCACTCCTATGCCTGGGATAAAATTGACCACGGCCTCCTCCGCCGCGCCCAAAGTGCCTGAATAACAGGATGCTACGGCAGCATTGGCACCGTGGTTGATGCCGGACACGACAACATCGGGAAGGCCGGTTTCAGCCATTATGTTCAGGCCGAATTTCACGCACGAAGCCGGGGTGCCTGTGAGGTGGTTCCAACCGTCGCCGAGAGAGGTGTAGCGGATGCCCATCACACCGAGGTCGACAGCCATCGACTTGCCAGACTGGACCGTGGACGGAGCGATGACAGTCACCTCCCCGAACCTGTCCATTATTTTCTTCAGTACATGTATTCCCTTGGCCTTGTAGCCGTCATCATTTGTCATCAGAATCTTCATAATGCAAAATTAACGAAAAATTTGGTTCTAATTTCATTTATATTTTGTATTTTTGCGGCGCTTGAAAAAGACAAAAACAAAGTTTTACTTTTTTAAATATCTAAAAACAAATGATTAGACTTGGTATTAACGGATTCGGCCGCATCGGCCGTATGGTATTCCGTGCTGCTGTTGAGAACTTCTCACAGGACATCGTCGTTGTAGGTATCAATGACCTCCTCGATCCAGATTATCTCGCTTACATGCTCCGTTACGATTCAGTACACGGCCAGTTCAACCACGACATCCAGGTTGAGGGCAACTACATGATCGTTGACGGCAACAAGATCCAGGTATTCGCTGAGAAGGATCCTTCACAGATCACCTGGGGCGCTCTCAACGTTGACGTTGTTGTTGAGTCTACCGGTTTCTTCCTCACTGAGGAGCTTGCTTCAGCTCACCTCGCAGCTGGTGCAAAGAAGGTCATCATGTCTGCACCTTCAAAGGACGCTACCCCAATGTTCGTTTACGGTGTTAACCACGAGACCTACGCTGGCCAGAAGATCATCTCTAACGCATCTTGCACCACCAACTGCCTTGCTCCTATGACCAAGGTCCTCAATGACAAGTTCGGTGTTGTACGTGGCCTCATGACCACCGTTCACGCTGCTACCGCTACCCAGAAGACCGTTGACGGCCCTTCAAAGAAGGACTGGAGAGGTGGTCGTGGTATCCTCGAGAACATCATCCCTTCATCTACCGGCGCTGCAAAGGCTGTAGGTAAGGTTCTCCCTGAGCTCAACGGCAAGCTCACCGGTATGTCACTCCGCGTGCCTACCTCTGACGTTTCTTTCGTTGACCTCACCGTAGAGCTTGCTAAGGAGGCTTCTTACGCAGAGATCTGCGCTGCTATGAAGGAGGCTTCTGAGGGCGAACTCAAGGGCGTTCTCGGTTACACCAACGAGGCTCTCGTTTCTACCGACTTCCGCAACGACGCTCGTACCTCTATCTTCGACGAGAAGGCAGGTATCCAGCTCGACCCAACCTTCGTAAAGGTTTGCGCATGGTACGACAACGAGTGGGGTTACTCAAACAAGGTTTGCGAAATGGCTCGCGTCATCAGCAAGTAATTTTGAGGATACACTCAAACAAAATAAGCCTGGCCGCTTGGCCAGGCTTTTACTTTTGTATCCAGACCAAATAATGGTAATATAGTCTATCCTTTGTAG
>JAKSJK010000048.1 GCA_024398095.1 Bacteroidales bacterium | reverse complement strand
ATTCTACGGCGTTCGCGCCGTGGCGTAACTTTTATAAAATTAACGAACTATTGTTTATATGGTACAAAGATAAAAATTATTCCCGAAAGTGTATTCAGCATCCGATTTTGAACAATAATTACGCATATATACCGCACTATATGCAGACAAATTTCCGAATTGAGCCATTTTTGTCACCATATTCGGTATGTAAATTTTTACGATTATTTTAATTACGGATTGTAAGCATTTCCCTTATTTTTGCTTATACATTTTTCAATACTTGTCAAGGGAATATCATCCATTTTCTCAGAAGCACCAGCAAAAGAAACATCTATTGTACATTATCGGAACATAGATTCCCTATTTCCGAAAATTTTCCGATACAAATTTGTCGCGCTATCACATTGATTTTCAAATACTTACAAAATATTTTATAAAAATTTTTAAAAATATTGCAAAAATCTGCTTACAATATTTGCAGATTAAAAAAATTGATGTACCTTTGCATCGTTGTTCAAGGAAAGATGATCATCGAGTACTTAACAACGATTGGTTATTAGTTTTAGTGTTATTAATTATGTGGTTAGTATGAGGTTCCCGACGTGATGTCGCGGATCTCATTTTTTTTGCAGAAAACCCTACTTGGATTCTTTGGCAGAGCCGAAGATGCTTTCGAGGGCTTTGCCCAGATTCTCCACAGCCTTGTCGAGCTTTTCCTCATCAATGACGCTCTTGATAGCCTCCTCGAGATTCACACCCTCCCCCTGAAGTCCGGAAGCAAACCCGTCGAAATAGGATGGGAGCAGAGCTGCATATTTCTTCAGGAGATCAGCACCCTGCTGTATTCCGTTCTTCAGTACCAGGGCATGGTAGCGCCCCATCGCCTTGATGGCCACCTCCTTCTCCTCCTGTGAGTACTTGTCGCTGTTTTCCATATACTGGTTCAGGAGAGCCTCATAGTCCTGCCTGGACCTGGTCCACTCGTCTTTCGTATATTTCTGGGAATTGCTTTCCGCCTCTGTCACAAACTTGTCGAGCTTCTGCGGGATCGACTTGCCGCTTGCACATGATACGATGGAGCAGAGCATAGCTGCTGCAACCATGGAAATTGTAAAAATACGTTTCATTCTGATTGACAATTTGATTCGCTTGCTCAAAGTTACAACAATTGTGCAAAAGCAAAAAGAACAGAACATGTGATAGATTTTCCAATATCCGGCGTACATAAAAAGAAAACAACAGACACGATATGGAGTTCGACGACAAAGCCATGCTCAAGACCGCAATGAAAGGCATACGCGCTATTATCAACAAGCAGCTCAAGGCCAGGAACGAAATCATTACGGATAGCATCATCAGAGCCGAAAAGAATAACATCCGCAACGAGTGGGTGATAGCAAACCCAAGATACCAGAGCGTAGCGATGGACAGGTACAATGAGCTTATGAGCCACATCAGCTCACTCGAACCAGAACTGTACGCTCTCACACGGGACCTGGAGCTGAAATGCCGCAAATCCCTGAAGAAAAGCGAAATCAGGCAGGCCGCCATCTGCGCATCCCTGACGGAACTCCTGAACGAAGCCGGTTACGACAACTTCTCCCTGGCAATGCAGCAGTACAGGATCAAGCTGACCGTCGGACTGCCCTTCTGCATCGTAGTACTTCCGATCAAGCACTCCGCATTCCCGGAGATTCTGGAAAAGGTAATCCCTGCCTTGAAGGACGCAGAAAGACTCTCAAGCGACTTCGGCAGGGACATGAAAATATATTAGGCAGCACCGGGATGCACTAACAGGCTTCTCTGTACTCGGAGAGCTTGGCGCGCACACGCGAGGCACGTACCATAAGCGTTTCCGGACGCTCGTGGGTGATTTCCGCCATTTCGGACGGGGTCAGCTCGTCGAAGAGCATATAGACCATCTCGCGGTACTTGTCGGTGAAGCCATCTGCGATACGGAGGATTTCCTCCTTCATCTCGCTGATTTCCAGCTCCTTGACGGCATCATACTCATCTCCGCGCAGCCCCCACACGCTCTTGGGCTCCCAATTCTCTTTGACAGCCTTGAAAGCGTCTGTGCTGTAGGAGATGCTGACACGCTTCATCTTGTAGTCCACAGCATCGAGGACTGCGCGCGCAGCGATGGTGTAGACCCAGCTGAAGAGACGTCCCTTATCAGGGTTGAAAGTGCAGAAGGCAGCACAGGCTTTCAGCTGCACATCCCCCACGATATCTTCGATGTCTTCGCGGATGAAGACAAACTTATACTTCTTTGAGATGATGTCGTTTACTGCGATGGCTGAGAAGTTTGCGATTGATTTTGCGGCTGCGGTTGAGATAAATGCGTTCATTTCGATTGGTATTAATTGGTTTCACTTTCAACAATACAAAGATAAGGCTAAGAATTGGCACAGTCAATAAAATTCAAGCCTAGAACCCCATTTCAAGCCATCTATTTACACTTTTTACAATTTTGTGTAAATTCAGTGTTTACACTATTTGCATTTCCGGTTTTTCTTTGCCAAATTTGCCGCATTAACAGGATCGAACATGTCAAAAAACCGCAATGCACTCGCCCGCTACCAGGCAATTGACAGACTTCTGTCAGACGGAGGCGGACATACTGTCACAGAAATGATGAAGGCATGCCAGAAAGCCCAGAGGCTTGAAGACGGCGACGACGGCACAGTCAGCAGGGTCACCATCTACAAAGACCTCGAGGCGATGCAGGATATATATAAGGTAAGGATACAGAAAAGCTCCGGAAGGCGCCCTGTGGAGTACAGCTACCCTGCAGGGTCGAACACAATCAACGGCGGAGTGATTTCAGACAGCGACAAGTCTGTCTTCACCGACGCACTGACTTTCCTTGAAGGAATCAGCGGCTTCGTAAAGATGCCTGGCACAATCGACAAGATCAGGAAGAAACTGCAGCCTGACATGACTGCCATTTCGTCAGTCATGGAATACGAGCATGTCCCTTTCTACAAAAACGGAGAGGACATATGGCAGTACTACAAGCACATCCGCGAACATCACCCCCTGCAGATTACATACGAACCCGGCTTCGGAGAGCCCCGAATCTACGAGCTACAGCCCGAGTACCTCAAACAATACAACGGCCGCTGGTATCTGGTGGGATGGAAGTACGCCACGGGAGACAACCGGACCGAAGGCATCAGAAACTTTGCCCTTGACCGCATAGTCGACGACAAGACAAAGGTGCTGAGATCACGCCTCGGCCAGATAAAGGTGACCGGCATCGATTACCGGCAATACTACTCCGACGTGATCGGCATTACCGTACTGAAAGACAGTATATTGCATCACATCGTGCTGGAATTCGAACTTGAGGGAGGCGGCCAGGGCTTCTACGACTTCAACCGCCTGAAAACAAAATCCCTGCATCACAGCCAGCAGACCTGGGAAGAAGACGGGAAAGGCTATGTGTCGCTGGATGTCAGACCCAATCCGGAACTGTACACCCACCTGCGGGCCTTCCCATCCGCCAGGATAGTGGCGCCGGAGGAGGTCCGCGAGGAACACATCAGGATATTGAAAGAAATGCTCGGGAGGCAATCACCCGAAGCAGAATGAGCCTATGCCGCCATATCGGCGACATGGGACTTGAGGTAGTTGAGAAGGCGGTTGCGCTTCACATAGAGGTTGCCTCTGGTGATGCCGAGACGCTTGGCGAGTTCGTCGTCATCGTCACCTTCGATGGTCGCATAGTAGATGATGCGGTCAGTCTCGCTGCGCTGCTCCAGAAGGCTGTCAACTATCCCGCGGCGCACTTCGAGTTCCACCTCCTCCTCGATATCATCGCCGCTTGCCACATCGTAACTGTAGACCACCTCGCCATCGGAGCCGAGGCTCCAGGAATCAAGGGAATAGCTGAAACCTCTTGACACCATAGTGTTCACATCGCTCTTGAGACCGTTGATGGTGATGGTGTAACACCAGCTGTAGAGCGTGCCCACATTCTCATCGAACTTGCCCGCGTTCACAAGCATCTTCTCGATGCTCTGCTCGGCAAGGTCGTCAATACGTTCATCGCTGTAGGATGACTTGTAAAACTTGTCGCTTATAAACTGACGGATGAGCTTCTTCGAGTAATTCTGCAGGAGGCAATACTGTGCTCCGATAGCGTCTTTGACGTCTTTCTCGTGGGTCGGAGTTCCCTTTGGGCTGATATTGAACTTCTTCATAGGCTTGTTATCTCTAATGTGGCTGATTGCGTTATTTATACACATAAATTATGCCAGGGTCTTATCTATATACGATCACTTTCGGAAATATTACAGACTGATCGAAAATATTTTCAACCAAGTGTAAGAAAGCAGAGCCACAACACGTATTTATTGGTGAGCGTGCATATATACGATGCATATAATCAGATATTACAGAAAACAATGAAAAAGAGGTTCGACAATGAAGAAATAACGGCTCTGGTGAGAATGGGATTGTCAAACAGGGACATCGAAGCGATGCACCCTGTCCTTCTGGAAATGGATCTCGGGTTCAACATTGCGGAATTCCAGAGGCTGACAGCTGAGGAAAAGGAGAAGAACGGAAAGACGGATAAGACCTTCATAAGCTACGATCGCAACGAATTTCTCAAAGCACATGGCAGCCGGCACACATTATTTGTGGCTCCTTACCTGCTGGATCACTTTCTGAAAGCAGGCGCCACGCTTATTCCGGCAGAGCTATCCTTTGACAGATTCATGAACATGCTGCCCCACGATGCTTCCGGAAGGTTCTCCATGAAGGACTTGGACTGGAGGGGACAGACATGGATGGCGGAGGTGTCACTGCCTGGAAAGGAATGCTTCCGCAAGGCCATGAAACTGGCTTCGCAAGGCTTGCCTGCAAGTGTAGATGGTATCGAAAGCGCCTTGCAGGTCATAGAATGGATAAGCGATATGGTACTGCGGCAGGGATGCTCCACCATATTCCCAAAATGGGAGAAACTGCTTGACGAGGCGCGGTCTGTCCTGATGTTGAAGGGCAAGGAGTACAAAAGCATGGTAGAGAAAAGCTATGAAATCGATTCATACTTCACCCAGTTGGATGACTTTGGGCACACTTATTATCGCAATTACCATCCCGGTTCGGAAGCAGACAATCCAGGTCTTGACAAAATGTCCAAGATGTCGGAAATTCTTTTTGTCTGTGCGACTGCCAACTTGTCAAAAGAGGAACTTGACCGTGAACTGTGTCATGGTGACATGCTGGGCTTTCAATATGGAGCTGAGTTCATCCAGGGGGTGGTCAACTGCGACAGCATCACTCTGAAACATGACCCGGAGCTTGTCACCATTCCCGAATGGGATATGATTGAAACGGTCCGGGAAGGTTACGAAGAACTCATAAGACAATGGCTGATTGTCAAAAGGATAAAGGATAGCAGACCGGCCATGCTGGAAGCCGCAGCGAAGTCCAGAAAGAAAATCGTCGGAATCGTAGAACGGTACATGGCTGGCGAAATATCCCCGCTGGTGATGAAACTGATGGTGGATGATGCCATCAGCGTCTATTATGGGGACATCTCAATCGAGTGCGGACTTTTCGGTGTTACCGACCTTGCCCGCGAAATCCACGGCTGGGAGGGAGAGCCGTTCGGAATACATTCATTTTTCGGCCACATCTATGCCGAAGACGACTGATTTATTGCTACATTCGCAGTCAAACAAAGAATGACATGAAAAGAATCGCCTCTATCTTAGCCGCCATGCTCGCTATAGCATCCTGCGGCAACAGGAGTAACTCTCCCAAAGACGTAAAGTTCCCTTCCAGATGCGAAACCGTATGCTTCACCAAGCACGGTGACTCCATCCGTCTTGCGTGCATCAACCACGGCTCGCTGGCGATCTGCTACAAAGACCAGGTTTTCCACATAGACCCGGTGATGCAGATGGGAGAAATGAAGATTGACTATTCAGAGTTCGGCAAGGCAGACGCAATCTTCATCACCCACGAGCATTTCGACCATCTCAGCGTTGAAGCCGTAGACTCCCTTTCCGATGAGAACACGCAGATATTCGCCAACGAGGCATCCGTTGAGATTCTCGGGCGCGGCACTGCGATGCAGAACGAAGATTGGGTAAAAATCAATGATGAGATCTATGTCAAGGCAATGGCGGCCTACAACACCACACCGGGCCACGAACAGTTCCATCCGAAAGGCCACGGGAACTGCTATATCTTCCTGATCGACAATGCAAACATCTACATCTCGGGCGACACGGAACCAATCCCGGAGATGACAGAACTGGGCGAAGTCGATGTAGCTTTCCTCGCAGCCAACCAGCCGTACACCATGACAGTGGAACAGTGCATCGAAGCTGCCAAGACCATACGTCCGAAGATTCTGATTCCATATCATCTCGGCGACACCGACGTCCAGGCCATTGCAGACGGACTGAAAGACTTCCCTGTCGAAGTCAGGATACACGAAGAGCTCAGATAGAGGACAAAAAAATAGGAGCCGGCGCTGCCGACTCCTATTATTATATATAAGCGTCAGATTATTCTGCAATCTCAGGAACATCAACGTATTCTGCCTTTACGTCCTCGTAGAAGAGACCGATAGCAGACATCATGTAAGGCTCAACCCAGAGGAGACCGATGCCGAGGGTGATGATGCCGAGAAGCATCCAGCCGATGAAACTGAGTTCGAGAAGGAAAGCCTGCATCTTGTGGCCCTTCATCATTGCCCAGCTCTTCTTTATCACATCTACGATGCCAAGTTCAGGCTCATCTTTAAGGATGAACGGAACGAGCACAAGGCCGCAAGCCGCGATGATGCCAGGGATGAAGAGAAGGATGCATCCTACAACGATGATTACACCCATGAGAAGACCACCGAGAAGATAGCGCACGTAGTTGGCCTTTACATCAGCCACAACCGGATTGATGACTTCTTCGCTCTTTCCGAGGACATAATCCCTCAATGCCACATAAAGGGCAAATCCTACAGGGGCTACGGCAAGTGAAACAACAAGACCGATGAGAGAACGTCCGATATTCTGTCCATCACCGGTGATCAATTCTACGACAACCATGAATGCCATGTAGGCAAGTGTTGCGAGGACTGCAGGTTTCCACCTTCCTGAGAGGGAATTCCAAGCGGCTTCCCTATACTCTTTACAAGATTTCATAAGATTAAAATTAGTTGGTTAATATTAGCCCAAATTTAGATATATTTGTAAAAATATCAAACATATCGAACAATGAATTTCCAAGGAGTTGAACTGGCGGCCATCACAAAGCTCGCAAAGCTCATGTGCGCCGCAGACGGAATCGTCGACAAGAAAGAACTGACAGTGATTGCCATAGAACTCACCCGCTTCGGAGTGAGCCGCGAAGAGGCTGAGGACATAGTGAAGGCTGCTGACGCCCTCGAAGTCGAGCAGGCCCTCCCCATCATCAAGGCGCTTGACGAAGAAGGCAGGAAGTATGTCGGCGCATATCTGGCAACCATAATGACCAGCGACGGACACATCGACGAGAGCGAAGTCAAGATGTGGAACCTGGTTTCAATGCTCTGCGGTCTGCCGGACATGAGCATCACAGAAGCACTCGAATTCATCAAAGAAGCATAGACATATGAAAAAGATCATTGGAGCGTTCCTCCTTATAATGATGTGCAGTTTCGCAGCCTTCAGCTGCACAAAACCATTGCCGGACCCAAAACCGGTCGACCCGCCTGTTGTGGGACCGGACGACCCGACTCCTGCAGACCCGACCTCGATCAGCATACTCGCAATCGGAAACAGTTTCTCTGTAGATGCGATGCAGTATCTCTATGGCTTCCTCAAGGAAGCTGGCTACGAGAAGATCTACCTGGGCAACCTTTACATCGGAGGCTGTTCCCTCAAAACTCACGAGGGCCATTTTGCCAAGGACGAGAAAGCATATACTTATTATGTAAATGAGTCTGGCACATGGACGAGCACATCCAGCTACTCCCCTATTACCGCACTCACTTCACGAGAGTGGGACTATGTCTCAATGCAGCAGGCCAGCAACGACTCCGGTCTTCCTGACACCTATGATCCTTATCTGGGCACCATCGCAGGCATGGTCAAGACAAAATGTCCAAAGGCTAAGCTGCTCTGGCACATGACCTGGGCCTACCAGGCAAACTCCAGCCACAGCGCCTTCCCTAACTACGACAAAGACCAGATGAAGATGTACAAGGCGATTGTGAACGCCGTGCAGACCAAGGTTATCCCAACCAAGCTTTACGAGCACATAATCCCTTGCGGAACAGCTGTACAGAACCTTCGTACAAGTTTCATAGGCGATAACATCACCCGCGACGGCTATCATATGTCCTACAACATCGGCCGTATGACCACAGCCATGATGTGGGCACGTCAGATCGTAGGACTGGACCTGTCCAAGAGCACCTACCGCCCCGCAGACCAGACTCTCACAGACAAACAGGTAGAAGCCATAAAGGACGCAGTAGAGAAGGCGTATGCCAAGCCGTTCGAAGTTACCGAGTCGGCCTTCCCAGGCTCGCCTGATGACGGCGGAAGCGACGTGATCCCCGGCTATGACTACCCGGCCTACAAGCCTAACACCGCACTTCGCCAGATGGTTATCGACGCCGGTTACGACCTCACCGACTACAAGGAGCTCGAGTACAAGCTGCTCACCTATTCCTTCTACAATTCCTCCAAGTCTTCCATCCCGGAGTCTAAGCACACCGGCAGCACTGCCACCAACATCGACCAGTTCGCCTGCATAGGAATCTATGAGAAGAAGGAACTGCCTGTGGGCACAATCATAGCCTGCAAAGGCAGGGGCTACAGACCGGAAGGCTGGATCAATCTGAACACCAACAACAGCACCAGGCCAGGAAATGTGACTGACCAGATCGTAGTTGTGGACAACGGATGGTGGGGCAGCTACAACTACCGCGCATTCAACCTCTACTGGGAAGGCAACATACACATGAGCGAGGCTCAGATGAACAGCATCTCCGACGGATTCGCGATCTTCGTGCCGACCAAGGAAATAGTCATCACAGAGCCTAAAAACACAGACGAAGTGCTGATCAAGGAGGGATATGAGCCTGGAAAGTACACCAAGATGAACATCACCCTCACCCAGTACGCCTACTACAACTCCAGCAACGCGACCATGAAGTCCACGCTGATCTGCAAGGACAACTCCACTGCAACCAACTTGAACCAGTTTGCTGCGACGCCAATCTATGGCAAGTCTGATCTTCCAGACGGCACCCTGATCGTCATAATGTCAGGCTGGCAGTACCGTCCCGAAGGCTGGACCGCAATGGACACCTCAAATGCAAGCAGCGCCCGTCCGGCCAACACCACCAAGGCCATCACGGTCGTAGACCAGAGCTGGTGGGGCAGCTGGAACTACAGAGCCTTCAATGTAGCGAAGACAGGCAACCCTGCCTTGAGCGATGCTGAAATGAATGAGTTGAAAGACAAGTTCGCAATCTACCTTCCGAAGTAAAAGAAATGCAGTGGCGCAAACCACTGCATTTTCTCATTTTACAAACTCATCAGGAATATTTGTAATGATGGCATCGACATAGTCCGGTGCCTTCTTCTTTTTGTTGACGGTCCACTTGCCCACACCTATGCCGGCTTTGTGACATTTCTTCACGAACGCCTTGCTGCACATCATGGTGTTGATCCTGGTGACATAGCCGTATTTCTTGAAATTGAATTTCACCATCCCGCCGTCGATGCAGTGGGCACCTATGCGGCAGACGATAAGCTTGTCAACCGGGATTGAAGGATCCAGTTCATGAAACTTCTCGATCACACTGTCGTTGAAAGACTGGAACACAACCCAGTCCTGAGCCTCGAAGTCATAGATTTCCTGCAGGATAGCCGCCTCTATACCCTCGTACTGCCCTTTTTCCTTTTTAACTTCGAGCAGAAGTCCGCACTGTCCATGGATCAGGGCAAGGACCTCCCCGAGAGTAGGAAGGACCTCATCGGTAGGCTCACCTGTCTTGTAGTCCAGCAGATGGAAGGTTCTGAGAGAATCCAGAGTCATGGACTCGATGCGTCCCTTGCCGTCTGTGGTACGGTCTATCGTGGCATCGTGGCATACGACCAGTTTGCCGTCGAGGGACATATGCACATCTATCTCCACCATGTCCACCCCCAGTTTGATGGCGTTGTCAAGGCAGGAAATGGAGTTTTCCGTGCCGATGAGCGCGCCGCCCCTGTGGGCGATGATCAGCGGTGTCTGCCGTATGCCTTCTGCAAAACGCCCCGAAGGCTTCTGGGCGGAAAGGATGGCGCAGGAAAGGAGCGCCGGAATGATGAGTCCAAGACGTCTCATAGGCTAAACAAATGATTTCGTACAAATTTACTATATTTGCCGGATATATATCAATATTAGACAAAATGAAAAAAGCGATTCTAACCATTGCAGCCATCATGGTCTGCTTCAGTGCAATTGCAAAGAAACCCAAGAAAGAGCCCGTATACAACGAGCAGGGTCAGATTATCAAGACCGGTCTCAACTACGGTCCGCTCCCGGCTGTAGCATTTGATGCCGACAAGGGTTTCCAGCTCGGCGCCATTCTCCAGATCTTCGACTACGGCGACGGCAGCACATATCCAAACTATTTCAACAGGACCTATTTCGAGGCATCCTGGTTCACAAAGGGTTCCATGCTTTTCCAGTTCCAGCACGACAACAAGATGCTGATCCCGGGGGTAAGATGGTCAAGTTCCATTGTCTACAACATCGACAAGGCCTTCGACTTCTATGGATTCAACGGCTACCAGAGCTTCTACGACTTTGACAGGATGGCATTCAAGAATGACTCGAAGGCAATCAAGAAGGGTCTCGAGACTCCGGACCCCGACTTCAAGTACCGCTTCAATCCGTACTACCGCTTCAACAAGACCTATCTCTATGCAAAGAGCGACTTCACCGGCAAGATAACCGACCATCTGTCCTGGGAGGCCGGCTACCATTTCCGCTGGTACAACCAGAGTCCTATCGACCGTGTAAGCATCAACAAGAACAAGCATTGGTATGATACCTACCCTTCCGGCCCGGAGACCTTCGCCAATGTTAAAGAAACCGATAAGAGAGGTGATACCGACGTCCGTCCTGAAGCGCCGACCCTTTTCGAGCAGTTCCAGCAGTGGGGCATCATCGGCGACAAGGAAGTATATGACAAGAAGGGCAAGTACAATATGTTCGACAGCGGCGTGCGCCTCGGTCTCATGTATGACACCCGCGACAAAGAGGGCGCTCCTACCCGCGGCATCTGGGCTGAAGGTCACGTGATCCTCGCTCCATGGTGGCTCGGTTCCAGCAACTCATCCTACCGCTACGGCCTGAGTTTCCGCAACTATGCCCCTATCGTGAAGAACGACGTGCTCACCTTCGCCTACCGTATCGCATACGAAGGTACCTTCGGCAGCGTCAAGGGCTCACAGAACCCATACTACACCATTCCTTTCTATACAGTCCAGGGTAACGAAACCGACCGTGACGGAAACGGCGGCTACCGCACCACCCGCGGTATTCTCCGCACCCGCGTCGTAGGTCTCGACCAGGCTCTCTGGAACGCTGAACTCCGCTACAAGTTCGTTGAGTTCAAGCTCTGGAAGCAGAACATCGCCTTCTCTCTCACCGCATTCACCGACGGTGCATGGGTCACCAGGCCTTATGACATGACCTTCGGAAACCACTCTGACAACAAGGATTTCGATGCTGCTTCATTCACCGCATACAAGCTCTTCATGCAAGGCCGCTACAACGAAATGAGCTCTGAGGTTCAGAACAAGAACTACAAGACTGTCGACTGCGGCTCTTACGGCGAGGTCCACACTCTCAAAGAGATTCCTCACACCACCTTCGGTCTGGGTCTGCGCTTCATCATGAACACCAACTTCATCGTTGCGTTCGAGTACGGCATGCCTACCAGCCGCTTCTACAAGAAGACCAGCCCTTACTGCAAGCAGGACGGCAACGGAGCATTCTACATCAACCTCGGCTACCTCTTCTAGGATATGACACAGGAAGAGTTCAATACATTCGAAGAAAATCTCCAGATGCAGCTCCTGAAGGTCAGCACCTCCCTGGGGCTGCTTGACGGCACCCTGCTGGCAAGTGACGACATCGACTGCAAATGGAAGGAGTTCGCACCTGAATACATGGTCGATGCAGTGAAGAACTACAACGACTACCCATACTTCACCCTCGCCTGCGCAGGTTATGCCGGTGCAGCGGTGGCAAAGTGGTGGGACGAAGACTGGGGCCGCCATCACAATGCCGAATTCAAGGCACTGCAGGGCCCTCGCGGATTCGACGACATGGACGATAACATTGCCGTGAACATACTCGGCCATGCCCTTGATTCTGCCGACGCTGGAGTCCTGCGCAGCACCTTCGAGTGCCTCACCCAGCAGGCAGTCACCTTCATCCGCCACTCTCAGATCGAAGCCGGTACAGCCGATGCACTGCGCGCACTTGAGCGCACTGCATACATAATTTACCGCCTGGGCGCAGCAATCGAGCTCAAAAAGCTCGGTTACCGCTTCCAGGCGGTCAACACAACCCGCTTCAGTTAGCGGAGTATCCTCTTGAAAGGCTGCTCAGGATCGCCTGTCCATTCGTAGAGACGGGCATTGCAGCTCTGAAGCTTGGTTTCCTTGTCCTTGGCATTCTTGGAGATAACCCAATATCCGTTGCCCAGTGAACATACGCCAGTGCTTCCATACTTGAAACGCCAGCCGTAGGTATCGGTTGCCTCATCATAGAGACCGGTCTTGTCGAGAGTCAGGACCGGTTTTTCTGTCTGGTCGTACACCACTCCTTCGAGCTGAGCCATTGACGGCTTCACAGAGCAATCCACGGCAAACATATCGTAGTTAGGGTAGGCAGACTTCTTGCCCTTGTAGACAAAGAGGAAGATGTTGTTTGTGAAAGAGTCATAAGCCATGTTCTGCACGCCCCAGGTGGTATTTCCGGTGTAGACGAAGTACTTCTCATCCGGCTGCTCCGGACCGTTGGTATGCATTTCTCCGAACACAACCTTGGTCTCGTACTTCTTCCAGTCTTTTGTGTCGTAACGGAGCAGGACATTGTAATTGTTGTCGTTGCGAAGGGTGTCGCCATAAACGCCGTACGCGACATAGAGATAATTCTTTCTGATCTTCTTGCCGTCTTTGTGACCGAAGGCTGGGCCGAAAGTCACACCATCGATGCCCGAGCAGGCGTAGCGGTGGTCCAGGGTGTCGCCTTGGCATACGACAGATGCCTGGTAGTCATTGACAGCTTCCCTGATGCAGACCGTAGTCATCACATCGTCAGTCTCCGGATCCATGTGCATCCTGTCGAGCTTCTTCACATCAATGATGGCAATATAGAACACAACTTCGGAACGGTTCAGATTCTCAATGTTGAGTTTGTTGGCTATGCCGGCGCCGATCTCGTCATCCTTGCATTCCAAGGAGGCATACACACGGCCGTCAGGTCCGAGAGTCATGGCTCCCAGATGTCCCTGGACACGGTCAATCGATGCGATGATATTGCCTTCCAGGTCCGTCTTGTAGAACTGGCTTGTGAAAGAAAAATACATACACTTGTTCGGTCGGTCGACCGCCAGTCCCTGCACATGCATTATCTGGTCGCCCACATAGACGGAATCGGGGACATCCGAAGGGACAATCCTTGCGGTATTCTCGGAATGGCTGCAAGAGCAAAAGCCCAGAAGCACGATGGCCACCGTTGCCAAGATAGAAAGAATAGACTTGCGCATAATAATTGATATTTGCACAAATTTACTATTTTTGTGGATATGCAGATAGATGCAATCGCCCACATACGCAGCGAATTCCCCGAAAAATTCGGAATTCCACGTCAGAGCGGCCTGGCCACAGAGTTGCTCGGGAAGATTGTCTTCGAGCCGCAGTACCGCAACAGCGAAGCTCTGCGCGGACTCGAGGACTTCGACTACATCTGGCTGATCTGGGAATTCTCCGCCAACCGCAGAGACAAGAAACTGCAGCCCGGACAGCAGGCACCGGAACGTGGCTGGCAGCCTACCGTGCGTCCACCGAGACTCGGAGGCAACAAATCCATGGGCGTCTTTGCAACCCGCTCTCCTTTCCGTCCGAACCCTCTCGGCCTATCAGCCGTGCAGTTGGACCACATCGAGACAGACACGACAGACGGCCCGGTGATATGGGTTAGAGGGGCGGATCTGATGGACGGCACACCTATATATGATATAAAGCCATACATAACCTACGCTGACAGCCATGGGCAGGCACGCAGCGGCTATGTAGACAGCCTGGAAGAAAGGCATCTCGACGTAAGCATTCCGGAGAAACTGGCATCAAAGCTGGACAGAAAGCAGCTGTCGGCACTCAGGCAGGTTCTCGAGCTGGATCCGAGACCTTCGTACCAGAATGACCCGGATCGCATCTATGGTCTGTCATTCGGAAAATGGAATGTACACTTCAATGTAAATGATAAACAATTAACCGTTACTGACATATTATGAAAAAGTTAATCACGATCGCGATGATGCTCTGCATCGTTGCGGGATCGGCTTTCGCAGCACCTAAGGTAAAGCCGATGAAAGACAAGGCCACAAAGAAATACGGCTATGTCAACAAAGAAAAGGAATGGGTCATCGAACCGCAGTTCGACAAGGCCGGCAAATTCGATGACGGCTTTGCCATTGTAACCATCGCCAAGAAACAGGGCGTGGTCGACGAAGAGGGCAACTATGTGATCGAGGCTATCTACGACGATGTAGACAAGTTCAACCACAACGGTCTGTGCGAAGTAATGATCAAGGAAGGCAAGACCAAGTACTACGGCGTCATACGCAATGACGGCAAGATAATCCTGCCTTGCGAATGTCTGAATGTATCCATGAAGAACAGGGGCAGACATATCAGCGCATACCGTTATGTCGAAATAGGACAGCCGGATCGCTTCGACACGGACGGCGTATGGGCTTGGGGCGTATATGACAACGAGGGCAGCACCATTTTCGAGCCGCAGTTCATCGCAGAGCCTAGATTCAGCATCGCCGGAGACACCCAGGCGATAGCAAAACACTTCACGAACAACCTCGCAGGTGTTATCACACTTGGAGGCACGGTTCTCGTGGACTTCGCATACCTGGAAATCGTCTACTACAGCAGCAACGGCGAATACAACTGCCTGGCTCCGGACCTCAGTGTGGTATATGCAACCACCGGCGGTACCATGCGCGGAGGCGAAATGCGTCCGGGCGCCGTTGTTCCTTACCAGACCTATGATGACGACTTCAGGGCCATCGCCTTTGGAAAGAACGGCATCGGCATACAGCTTCACGAGAACAACATCCACAGCATCAGCAATGTAACCGACAGGATGGCTGCATCCGGCCAGCTTTCAGTCAGCGGTCTGAAGGACTCATATGGCAGACTCGTCGACTGGGGTCCGTTATGCAGCAATTTCGTAAGGCTTGAACTTATAGAGTCTGACTCTTCACACGCCAGGAATCTGAACTACTGCGGACAGAGCTACACCATCCAGGCAAATCTCTATGACGCCTTCGGCATGAAGTTGCAGACCCTCAGCAAGTGGGGTTATATCTCACATGTAGGCGGATCAGCCGTAATCTACTGTGCAGAAGGCAACAAGAACTATGTAATCTATCCGGAACTCAATGCACCTCATAACGTAATACGCGAAAGAGGATCAAACTTCCGTGCTGTTTCAGACAGTTACACAAGTGTGCTCGGTCTCACAAACGCAGACATGAGCGTGCTCAGGGACTGGAAGAGCATCAAGATGCTCCACAGGACTCTCATGACCGTCGAGAACAAGGGCCTCGGCACCTACACCCATTTCGTGGAGATGAACAATAACGAGCAGAAAGCTGTTTTGAAGGTAATGTCCGGCGTACGCATTCTCAGCCACCGCTTCGGTCCTGACGACATCCGTTGGGCAAAGACCGTACAGATGGACAGCCTGCATCGCAAGATCAATGTCTCTGAGCCTGCATTCCTGCTTCACAACGTGGACGAGTACTCACCTTTCGGACTCAAGATCGAAGGTCCGGAGGAAATCTTCTGGGGTGCACACAACGACCGCTACATCGGTCTCCTGCCTATCCCTCTCAAGTCAATCGACAGGACAAAGACCAAGCCTGAGTCTGTCTACGGACTCTGGGACGATGTTATGAACACACCTTATTACTATGGCCTGCAGATCAATCTCTACGAGGCTGACGGCACATATGTACGTACTATCGGGGAGTGTCACAAGGTCACCGGCATAAGCAAGGAGTACCTGATCATCGAGGACGCAGGACTCGTATTCTTCAGAAAAGGTTACAGGGGCGAAACCAACATCAAAGCCGATTTCTCCCCTGCAAAGACGAATAACCTGAGCGAGCTTAACAAGTTCCTCTGGTAATTATTTCTTAGACCACTTCTTCGCGTATTTCGCGTCGAATATCATGTTGAGGGTATGGGCCAGCCTGTACCCTCCATTTCTTAACTGCTGGCGTACAAGCGGAAGATGCGAGTCGATGATCTTGGCGGTAATCTTGTCACCTTCCTTCATCTGATGAACCGGGTAACTGTCGCGTGCGCACTGCTCTGCCCAGTCCCAGACATCACCTTCACAGATCTCGTCGATTTCTTCCTTGCTGCAGATGTCACAGATCTTGGCAAGATCGCTGAATGACCAAGGGTAGCGTGCAGTGATGCAGTCTGTGTCCCAGTAGGTGTGGTAGCGGTAAGGCTCGCCCTTGAAGATTACATTCTGGTGTCCGATCTCCATATCCACAGGATAGTAGCGGATGTGCATAGGGCAATGCATGTCGCCGAGCCAGTGCACGAGCATCACAATCTTCTCGAAACGCTCTTTCGGATCCATGTCCTTTGCACCTTCCTGGAGTTCCCTGGTGTACTGTTCCACAAAGACAAGGCAGTTCTTGACATAGCGTCCGTTGTCGTTGAGAACCCTTGTAGGCCTGAAGGTAAGATCAGCCTCGAAGGTATGCGGATAGGCACGCTTCTGCAGACCGTCCTCGCCGACGAAGCCGTAATCCTGGATCATATCGTTCTTATGCTCGTCGGCATAGGATGCATAGATGATGATGGACTCCCCTTCGAGATACTTGTCGAGGGCAGCCTTTGTGGTTTTAGTCAGGTGGTCTTCGGCTATTTTCGCCACGGTATAGTGTCCCTGGCGGCCCCAGCCGAAAAGAGGTGCTGCAGCAAGAGCGGCGGCACAGATAAGAATCAGTTTCTTCATATAGTTGGATTTATTGTTTCAAGTATGGATTCGCGGGCAAGGTCCTCCGGATTGGTCCCGATAACGCCCTGAGGCACTTCCATGCCCTGTTTTTGGAAGAGATCACTCCAGAATTCAGGCATGGAGCCATCCGAGGCAAGGAAATTCATAGGTCTCGCCTGGAAAAGGTGAGGATCGGACGGAGAAGGCATTTCATTAACAAATGACTCCCAGACCAATTCGCTGCAATAGCATGCACCATTATCTGGAAGGTAGGAGAAATCATAGGGCTGACCGAGATGTCGCTTCGCGTTGAGAATGAAGTCGAAGAGAACGAATTCGGCAGATTCGTCGTAGGCCGCTGCCAGGTCAGCTATGACTTCGCTTCGGAGCCTCTTGAATACAAGGTTCTCTTTGCCGTTGTCGAGAATGAATTCGCCCAGGCTGCGCCTTACAACACCCATTGCCGGAGCAGCTTCGATCACGTAAACATCCTTGCTGACAGGCTCGATTTCCACAATTCCGACATGTGTAAAAGCATTCTCAGTCTTTGCGGTAGATTCACATATTGCCGAATCCATGTCGCTGTCTGCACAGCGCACGAAAACCAGATCGGCATCCTGAAGTACATCGCACTCGGAAGCCGGTTTGCAGGAATAAAGAGAAATGACGGCCAGGAAAGCCGTCATAATCAGATTTCTCGTCATTCCGCCTAGAGCTTTATGATCGAATGTACAGGGGCTATCTTCTCAAGACGCTCGGCTGCGCCAGGAATCTCTGATGCGAGTTCCAC
>JAKSJK010000047.1 GCA_024398095.1 Bacteroidales bacterium | reverse complement strand
GCTGTCACCAACCACTTTTGTCACTATCACCAACCATTTTTGTCCACATTACCGGGGTCTACGTAAAAAGTCGCGAAAAGCCCGAGCTTGTCTCGGGCTCGAGTCTCGTCCGCACCGCAAGAGTCTGCAGAAATGCAGACTCTTTTCGTGTGCGGTCACTCGAACGATAAAACTATTTGCTGATATTGCGCCGCCCGAATGGGAACAACGAAGTCTTGGCGATGACAAAATGCTTCATGCCGAAAGGAATTCCCACGATGGTAACGCAGAAAATCAGCCCGAACAGAACATGCAGCAGGGCGATCTCCCACCAGCCGCAAAGCACCCAGATTACATTGCCCGCAAGAGACAGGCAGCCGGGCTCACCCTCTCCGAAAACCATATCACGTCCGAAAGGCCAGAGGGCATACAGACCGATCTTGAAAAGCTGCACACCGAAAGGTATACCAATAATAGTAATACAGTAGAACAGACCAGCCACACAATAGAGCACGGAGGTCAGGAGACCTCCGAGCACAAGCCAAGCTATGTTTCCAATCAACTTCATGACGAAAACAAAACTGAATTAGCGGATCTCAAGCTGATCGTAAGGTACGATGATCATCGCAATGATATATCCGATGATGCCAGGGAAAGCAGCTGTACAGAGAGTAAGCACAACCCACGCGAGTCGCACCAGGGTAGGATCGATATTGAAATAGTTGGCAAGTCCGCCACAAACGCCGGCGATCATCTTGTCGCTCTTGCTTCTGAAAAGTCTCTTTGTCATAATTCAAATAATTAATAGGTTTTGACCATTAGACGCAGCCACCACAAAAAAACTACAGAATTGCAGTACTATTTGTCAAGGACCTCGTACTTGGAATGCTGGGAACGGAACTCCGGAACGATCTCCTTCATAATGCGGACAACCTCCATATCATCGAAACGATAGGAAGCCTCCAGGAGACGGTCCTCGTTCTCACAGGCCACAGCATAGTCGTATTCGCGCACTGAAGCCACCATGATCTTCGGATTCGGAGTCGGCACGGTATTCTCCTTGTCGGAAAGTACCTCCTCATAAAGTTTCTCGCCGTCGCGCAGGCCGGTAAACTTGATCTCTATGTTCTTGGCTCCTGAGAGCTCTATCATACGAGACGCCAGATCCACTATCTTCACAGGCTGTCCCATGTCGAAGACAAAAATCTCACCTCCATGGCCGAGGGTGCCGGCTTCAAGCACGAGTTTGCAAGCCTCGGAAATCAGCATGAAGAAACGAATGATGTCAGGATGTGTAACGGTTACCGGACCACCCTTGGCAATCTGTTCACGGAAGAGAGGGATAACAGAGCCATTGGAACCGAGCACATTGCCGAAACGTGTCGTGACAAACTGGGTCTTGGCAATAGGCGCACCCTCAAGGCCTTCCGCACGAATCTTTCCCTCCACAATGGCCTTATTGAGAGACTGGCAGTAGATCTCACATATACGCTTGCTGCATCCCATCACATTTGTCGGATTGACAGCCTTGTCGGTAGAGATCATAACGAACTTCTTGGTTCCGTACTTAACAGCGAGATCTGCGATTATACGGGTACCGCGCACATTGTTCTGGATGGCCTCGGAAGGGTTATCCTCCATCATAGGCACATGCTTATATGCGGCTGCATGGAACACATAATCCGGTCTGTGCTCGCTGAATATAGCCTCCATTCGAGGCTGATTGGTGATGCTCGTCACAATAGTCTCTGCCGGCACGTGAGGGTATTTCCGGGCCATCATCAGGCGGACATCGTGCATAGGAGTCTCCGCCTGGTCTACAAGGATCATCTCCTCCGGATGGAACTGAGCCACCTGGCGGACCATCTCGGAACCGATGGAACCCGCCGCACCGGTGATAAGAACCTTCTTTCCGGCCAGCAGCATTCCGATCTTGTTCATATCCACCTCTATCTTCTCACGAGGCAGCAGATCTTCGATCTCGACCTTTCTGATCTCACTTTTGGTTGTTGGATCGGACTTGCCGTCCCACTCTTCCTCCTGCGGCTGCATGAGGATCTGGATATTCCTCTTTACAAGTCCTTTGATAAGGGCATCCCTCTGTCTGAAACGCTCGACCTGGATAGGTGAAACGATCATCGCATCAATACGCATGCTGACAAGGGTATCTATCAGATCATCGTCATCCTTATGCACTTCCACGCCCATAAGATACTTCATATCCAGATCAAGACCTGCAGGCTCGACAAACCCTTTGAGCGAATAGACCAGAGGATCGGAATTTCGAATCGCTTTTGCAATGGCGACGCCACCGGCCTGAACGCCGTAGATGAACACACGTTTCGATTCACCGGAAACCCTTATCTCGTCATAGAGCACCTTCACGAGCATTCTGGCCAGAGACATCAGAAGGCAGGAGAAGCAGAACACAAGGAAGTAGCCGAAGAAGGAATTGAAGACAACATATTCATCAAACAATCCGGTTCCCCTGACAAAAGCCAGCAGAGCGATAATCACCGCACTTGCACATGCGCAGGCGGAAACAACCCGCCCAAGATCTACGAAAGAAGAATAGCGTACGATGCCGCTATAGGTATGAAATATCTTGAAAAATACAAGGAAAACAATCGTCGACATGACGAGGTCGAACGAAAGATGCCAGAAATTGGAGGCGAACATACTGCCCCCGTTAAGAATATAGTAACTGAGATATCCTGAGAAGAGCACGATAAGACAGTCCATTGCCAGGACACACCAGTACGGCAAAGCACGCTTGGAAAAATACCAGCGGAAAAAATTCTTAAAAAAACTCATCACGGTTATTTTACACCAATGCAAATATACAAAGTATAGATTAAACACATTGATAAAATATCAATAAGTTTAGTATATTAGCAACATGAAACAGATTTTCAGATTACCCGCCATACTAGCTCTGGCCCTCCCGATCCTCTCCTGCAGCAAGGAGCAAAAGGTACTCGCATTCACAGAAACCAACATCAAGATGGCAGCTGGCCAGACCGTACAGCTCAAGATGACCGTAGACGGAAAGGTCTATGACCTCAGATGGGGCTCGCCGGAAAGCAAGACATCCAAACCGTTGAATATCAGCCTCACAAGCGAGGTAAGCAGTGTCGCTAGCGTGGACAGCAAAGGCCTGGTGACAGCGATTTCACCAGGCACTACAAAAATCACAGCAAGCGCGAAAGGCTGCACCAGCGCAACTGTAACCGTGAGAGTGCAATCCTCGGCAGAATTGGCTCCCGAAATCACAATCGGTTCATTCAATCTGTGGATACACGGAAAGGGCACCGGCCAGTGGGCCTGGGATGTTAGAAAGCATGTTCTTGCACAGGCATTCATCGACAACGGATTCGACATTCTGGGCGTACAGGAGGCTGACGGCACAATACGCAGCGAGCTCCCTACCCTTGTAAAGGCCGCAGGACGGGAATATGAATGGTGGTTCGTCTGCCGTGACAACCAGGCTGCCACTTCCGGAGAAGCTGTGGGCATAGTCTACGACGCCAGCATGTTCGAACTCAGCGACAAGAGCTACTTCTGGCTCAGTCCCACGCCGGATGTACTTAGCTATGGATGGGACGAAACCAGCTACCATCGTGTCTGCGCATGCGCAAAAGTCACAGTGAAAGCCAACGGAGCCAAGTTCTGGATGATGGCCACCCACGGCCCTCTTGGCGACGAAGCCAGCGCCAACTGCACGCAGCTGTTCATAAACAAGGCAAAGCAACTGATTGAAAAAGAACAACTTCCATGCATTCTCGTAGGCGACATGAACTCACACCCTACCGAGCCGTTGGCAAAGGGCCTTTGCGATTACTGGAATGATCCGGTACTCACGCTTGACGCCAGCCACCGCTTCGGTCCGCGCGGCACCTTTGACGGCGCCGACATCAACAGGAAGATGGACAGCGACAACTACCGCATAGACTACATTTTCTACACGGGAGCTCCTACAAAAATCTATGTCAAGGAATACAGGTGCAACGACAAGAAGTACTACACCACTGCAGACATCTACCCTTCAGACCACCTGCCTATATCGCTGAAGGCCAAATTCCTATAAAGTCATAAGATAGACATTTGTCTCCTTCCTGACGAAACCGAGGTTCTGATACATTGCATTGGCAGCCTCGCGCGTCGGGTTGGAGGTCAGATGCAACTGCATCACACCCAATTTACGGGCTTCGGAAATGATGTTTTCCATCAACTTCCGTCCAAGCCCCTGGCCGCGGCATTCCTCCTTCACAACGACAGCCTCGACAAAGCCGAGGACCAGTTCCGGTGTCCTGCCGACACAAAGTGTTGCGCAGCCGAGCAGATCCTCCCTTTCAACGATAATATATAGGTGACTGTCGCGGCTTTCGATAGTCGCGCGTATTCTTTCTTTGGTAGCGTTGGCATCGCCTCCAAGTCCGCGGATCAGAGAATCGATCTCCTCCACCAGGCTGGTGTCATGGGTTGTCAGTTCAGTGATATGCATATATACAGCAATTATTATTAATCTCTAGGCAAATATACAATAATTTATATATTTCCATAGATAATTAAATAAAAATTGTTATACTTGTAACGAATATAGAACGAACAATGAAAGACTACGAGATGATACGGGACTTCTACCAGTCCCTCGATGAGAAGATTTCTCACGCCAGAAAGCAGCTCGGGCACCCGCTGACACTGGCTGAAAAGATACTCTGCGCCCACCTCTACAGACAGGGCGAAACCCTCCCGGCACGCGGAGAATACGCTGATTTCCGTCCGGACAGGGTGGCCATGCAGGATGCCACCGCACAGATGGCAGTACTCCAGTTCATGAACGCAGGAAAGGACAAGGTGGCCGTGCCGAGCACAGTCCACTGCGACCACCTCATCTGTGCTGAGAACGGCGTGGAAACAGACCTTCCGGCAGCAAGGAAACTCAACAGCGAAGTATATGACTTCCTGGCTTCTGCAGCCGCCAGATACGGAATCGGATTCTGGAAGCCGGGTGCCGGGATAATACACCAGATAGTGCTTGAAAACTACGCCTTCCCGGGCGGAATGATGGTCGGCACGGACTCGCACACCCCCAATGCGGGCGGTCTGGGCATGGTTGCAGTCGGAGTCGGCGGCGCTGATGCCGTAGATGTCATGACTGGCATGGAGTGGGAGCTCAAGGTACCGAAGATCATAGGCGTAAGGCTCTCAGGAAGCCTCAGCGGATGGGCCTCCCCAAAGGATGTGATTCTCAAACTGGCTGGCATCCTGACCGTGAAAGGAGGCACCAATGCAATCATAGAATATTTCGGTGAAGGCACGGAAAGCCTCTCCTGCACAGGGAAAGCAACCATCTGCAACATGGGAGCCGAGGTGGGCGCAACCTGCTCCGTCTTCCCCTACGACAGCAAGATGGCCGAATACCTCAAGGCCACGGACCGCGCCGGGGTTGCAGAACTCGCCGATGCAAATGCAGCGTGCCTGCGTGCCGACGACGAGGTCTACGCAGAACCGGAAAAATATTTCGATAGAATCATAGATATCGACCTTTCTGCACTTGAGCCATACGTAAACGGCCCGTTCACCCCAGACGCAGCCTGCCCACTTGGGAAAATGGCGGCGAGGGCTGAGGAAATGGGATACCCGGCCAAGGTAGAGGTCTGTCTGATAGGATCCTGCACCAACTCGTCCTATCAGGATCTGGCAAGGGCAGCAGCTGCCGCCGAAAAGGCAATGGAAGCCGGCCTAAAGCCTCAGGCACAGCTGATAATCAATCCGGGAAGCGAACGTATCAAAGCAACTGCCGGGCGCGACGGGATCCTCGACACTTTGAAGGCAGCCGGAGCAGTCATTATGACCAATGCCTGCGGCCCATGCATAGGCCAGTGGCAAAGAAAGACAGAGGACAACACAAGGAAGAATTCAATAGTCACCTCCTTCAACAGGAACTTTGCAAAGAGGGCGGACGGCAACCCGAACACCCACGCCTTCATAGTTTCTCCGGAAGTGGCAGTCGCAATCGCTTTCAGCGGCACCTTCGCAATCCCAGAGGGGCTGGACCTCGGATCAACCCCGGAACTTCCTGTCAAGGGCTTTGCAAGCGATTATGAAAATGGTTATGTGGAGCCCGCCGAAGGCAGTCCGGAGCCTGTCATCAGGGACGGTAGCGAGCGTCTGCAGAAACTCTCACCTTTCCCGGCATGGGATGGGAAAGACTTCATGGCGCTCCCCCTGCTGATCAAGACCAAGGGCAAGTGCACCACGGACCACATTTCGATGGCCGGCAAATGGCTTCGATTCAGGGGGCATCTGGAGAACATCTCCGAGAATCTGCTACTGGGAGCCGTGGACGCTTTCAGCGGAGAGTCCGGACCGGTAGCTCCAAGGGCCAGGGAACTCGGCAGCAGCATAGTGGTGGCGGAAGATAACTACGGAGAAGGTTCCAGCCGCGAACACGCAGCAATGGAGCCGCGATTCCTGGGCGTCAAGGCCATTATCGCCAAGAGTTTCGCCCGTATCCACGAGACCAATCTTAAAAAGCAGGGTGTTCTAGCACTGACATTCGCCGAGCCTTCAGACTACGGCAAGGTGCGAAAAGGCGATTTCATCGATGTACACTGCGCATCCATCAAGCCTGGCAGTAGAATAAGACTCACGCTCCGCCACACCGACGGCAGCACCGAAGAAATCGAAGCAAATCACAGTTATAACCAGCAGCAGATCAAATGGTTCCGTGCAGGATCTGCCCTAAACAGCTTGAAATAGATGAAACAGACCATACCATTCATAAAAGGCGACGGAGTCGGACCTGAGGTTACGGCTTCCATGCAGGCCATACTCGACGCTGCAATAGCGAAGGCATATAACGGCGAAAGAAGCATTGACTGGCTGGAAGTTCCGGCTGGAGGCGAAGCCTACGAAAAATACGGCAGCTATATGCCGGACCAGACAGTCGAGGCGTTCAGGAAATATAACATAGGTATCAAAGGCCCGCTCATGACTCCTGTGGGCGGCGGCATACGTTCTCTGAATGTATACCTGCGACAGACACTGGATCTTTTCGTATGCCTGAGGCCGGTACGCTGGTTCAAGGGCATCGAATCCCCGGTAAAGCACCCCGAGGCCGTGGACATGGTCGTTTTCAGGGAGAATACCGAAGATATCTACGCCGGCATCGAGTGGGAAAGCGGAACTCCTGAAGCAAAGAAATTCTACGACTTCATCAGCCAGGAAATGGGAGTGAAGAAGGTACGCTTCCCTGAGACTTCAGCTTTCGGAGTAAAACCTGTATCGAAGGAAGGCAGCGAGAGGCTCATCCGTGCAGCCATCGAGTATGCTCTTGCCCACGGCCGCAAAACTGTCACCCTTGTGCATAAGGGCAACATCATGAAGTTCACGGAAGGCGGATTCAAAAAATGGGGCTACGAACTCGCCCAGCGCGAATACGCAAAGGAACTCGAGAGCGGACACCTGGAAATCAACGACTGCATCTGCGATGCTTTCCTGCAGAATGCCCTGCTGAAGCCTCAGGCCTACAGCGTTGTGGCGACCCTGAACCTCAACGGCGACTATGTTTCCGACATGCTCGCGGCACAGGTGGGCGGCATAGGCATCTCCCCGGGCGCAAACATCAACTACGCCACCGGCATGGCCATCTTCGAGGCCACCCACGGCACCGCTCCGGACATCGCCGGAAAGAATATTGTAAACCCTTGCTCAAACCTCCTCTCCGGAGTCATGATGCTGGAGCATCTGGGATGGGACGAGGCTGCAGCACTCATCTACAAGGCCCTGGAAGACTCATTCGCAGAAGGCTGCGCAACCGCTGATCTCGCCCGTCTGATGGAGAATGGCAAACCGATGGGCACCAAGGAGTTCACCTCCCACATCATCAACCTCATAAAAGCATAGGCATGGATAGGAAAGACTACCTCATATACAAGCTTTCGGACGAGATGAAGGCTTGCACCAAGATAGACAGCGAGCTCTTCAGAAAGATGGACGTAAAGCGCGGACTTCGCAATGAAGACGGCACCGGAGTGCTCGTCGGACTCACCAACATAGGCAATGTCGTGGGCTACAAGCGCAACGAAGACGGCACCCTCGACCCTGTGGAAGGAAAGCTCTTCTTCAGAGGCTACGAGGTGAAGGATCTCTGCCGCCGTTTCCTGGATGAGAAGCGCACCGGCTTCGAGGAGGTCGCCTACCTGCTTCTCTCCGGCCAGCTGCCCGACGAGGAGGAGCTAAGAGATTTCAAGGGGCTTATCTACGACAATATGCCTCTGGAGCACCAGATGGTCATGCACATCATCGAGCTGGAAGGCAACGACATCATGAACATCCTCGCCAGGAGCGTGATGGAACTCTATACCTTCGACAGCAACCCTGACGACACTTCGCGCGAGAACCTGATGAGACAGAGCATCGAGCTCTGCTCCAAGTTCCCGACCATCATTGCATACGCCTACAACATGTACCGCCACAAAGAGCATGGCAGGACCCTCCACCTGAGACACCCTCAGGAGAATTTCTCTATCGCAGAGAACTTCCTCTACATGCTCAAGGGACCGGACTTTTCCCGTCTGGAGGCCCGCACCCTCGACCTGCTGATGATACTTCACGCAGAGCACGGCGGCGGTAACAACTCCACATTCACCGTACGTGTGACCTCATCCTCCGGCACAGACACCTATTCTTCAATTGCGGCCGGCATCGGTTCACTGAAAGGCCCGAAGCATGGCGGAGCCAACATCAAAGTCGCCGACATGATCCAGCATCTGCGCGACAACATCAAGAACTGGGCAGACGAGGAGGAGATTTCGCAATACCTCGAAAAGATACTCCGCAAGGAAGTCTACGACGGGACCGGACTCATCTACGGCATCGGTCACGCGGTCTACACGAAGTCCGACCCGAGAGCCGTTCTGCTGAAGGAACTGGCCCGCCAGCTCGCCCAGGAAAAGGACCGCATGTACGAGTTCGAATTCCTCGAAAGGCTTGAAAAAGTGGCAATAGAGACGATATACAGGGTTAAGGGCAAGGGCAAGACCCTGTGCGCCAACGTGGACTTCTACTCTGGTCTGGTGTACGATTTCATAGGTATTCCGCGCGAAATCTACACGCCTCTCTTCGCCATGTCCAGGATAGTTGGCTGGTGCGCCCATCGCAATGAGGAACTCAACTTCGAGGGCAGGCGCATCATCCGCCCTGCATATCGCTGCGTGACAGAGGAAAAAACAATGGAATAATTGCTAAATTTGCAGAAATGATTCCACATATGAAAAGACTACTCTGCTCTGTCATTTTGGCTGCGGCCGCAATCATGCAGGCTTTCAGCCAGCCTATCGATCCAGACAATCTCCCAGAATTCAAGTTCAAGGACCAGGGACTCGAACGCAGCTACTTCCTCTACATTCCAGAGGACCTTCCAGAAGGCGCTCCCCTGCTGTTCTACCTCCACGGTTACGGCAACACGCACCCCACGAACAAGGGCTTCTGCGCGGTAGCCGAGAAGGAAAAATTCGCGCTCTGCATCCCTTGGGCTGCAGTAGACCCTAATAACAAACATGGATGGAATGTCGGCTACGACATGCAGAAGGGCTACAAGATTGACGATGTGAAATTCATCAAAAGACTTGCAAAGCATCTGCAGAAGGAATACAATCTCAGCAAGACCAACGTGTTCGTTTCAGGCAACTCCAACGGAGGGGAGATGTGCTACCTGATCGCCTACCGCGAGCCAAAGTTCTTCAAGGCTGTTGCCCCTACCTCCGGACTGACCATGAAATGGATGTTCGACAAACTCTCACCGAAGCAGGCCATCCCGTTGATCGAGATCCACGGCACAGAAGACAGAACCTCTGAATGGAACGGACTTCTGGACAACCATTACTGGGGTCCGTACTGCTCGGTTCCGCTGGCTGTCGCAAATTGGGCAATCGCTGCAGGCTGCTGCCACGAAGTTACCGAAAAACTGCCTCTGGCATCTCCAGATGCCCATCAGGTAATAGCTCACAAATTCGACTCAGACACCAACGGCGGTGTCCAGGTGCAGCTGTACGAAGTCATCGGCTCCGGTCACAAACTGAGCACAGCCGACTTCAATTACCATCAGGTTATCTGGGATTTCTTCAAGCAGTACCTCGACTAGGACAAAACATCTGAATAAACAAAAAAAGAGCCATGTACATCATGGCTCTTTTCATACAGTAAGGCTAGAACAGGTTATTCAATAAAGTTGTGTGTGTAAATGAAAGTGTAAATAACCGAATGCAAATATGGAAACTTTTTTTTGAATTAGATAATGCATATTTGCATATTCAGTGAAAACAGACACAATTTCACAAATTTATGTCAAACTTTTCCACACCCAAATATCAAAAATCAATATATACAATACGACACTTTACGCTTGTTCTCAAAATGAACATAGTATAAATGTCGCATGTATATTTTTCATACGGCTTGATATTTAACAGCAGCAGTCCTATATTTGCAGAAAAGACATAAGCGCATGAAGTCACTGACACAGAGCCAGATAGTCAGATTTCTGTCTGAAGAGGCACTCAAATATTTCTTCCCAGGCATTGAAATCCCTTCTTCGGAGAGGACCGAAGTATTCCTCTCGATGATGCCGCGTCCGACAGTTTCCGCGAGCAGAAGATTTTGCCGGGAGTTATCATGCGCAGAACCGGAAGACCAAGATCAGGACGACAAGACCAGAGCTTTCATCAAGGAACTGGAAGCCCTGCAGGAGAAATACGGAGTGACGATAGAGGAACTGGAAGCATTGCTGGCATACAAGGTCAAACTCAGCCGCCTTCGCATCACCCGCAGCCACGACATAATCCTCGAAGACTTCGACCATGTGGAGGTGAAGATGGACAAACTCACAAAATCGGTATTCCTGCTCTACCTAAAGCATCCCGAGGGCATACGTTACAAGGATCTTCCAGATTTCGAAGAGGAACTCAGCGAAATCTACATGTCAATAAGCGGCAGGAGCGATCTGGAGGCCATGAAAAAGAGCATCAGCGACCTTACCGACCCTGTAATGAGCAACTCTATCAACGAAAAGGTATCCAAGGCAAAGAAAGCCTTCCGTAATGTCGTAGACGAGCGCGTGGCCAAGTTCTACTACATTGACGGAAAACAGGGAGAGACCAAGAGCATACCTCTTGACCGCTCCCTGGTAATCTGGGATTAGCGGAAAGTTCCGCGAAGCTATTCCTCCTCCGAGAAGAAATCCTCCATCTTCCCGAGGAATTCTTTTTTCGCTTCTGCCGGTGCTGCCATGCAGCAGTCCACACGGGACAGGAATTTCTTTCTAGCTTTTTCATACTTGACTGACATCATGAGGGTGCCTTCCGGGGTGGCATCAAAATTCATGGCATTGGAGATATTGAGCTCCCTGGCGACTTCAACTGCATCCTGGTTTGCACCGATGTAGGCAAAGGTCCAGCCCTTTTCCCTCTGTCTGGAGACGAGCGACTTGATGGCGTTGCCGGAAAACTCCATAGATGAGTTTTCCTCTCCGTCCGTAATGATGGTCACCAAGACGGCATCGCCTTCATTTATGCAAGAATCCAGGTGATTTATCGCCTTGCCCATCGCATCGTAAAGCGGAGTACATCCACCGGGTCTGTAATCATTCCTGGACATATCCCTGACCTTGGAAACAGGCACACGGTCCCTTCTGGTCTTCACGCCCTTCGCACCGTTTCCCTCGAAGGTCACGATGGATACATATTGATTCTGACCTGGGTGGTCAGTCTGGGCATTGCGGATTCCGTTGAGGGTTTCATTGATGCCGGAAAGGGCCTGGTCGTAGATCGAGTACATTGAACCGGACTCATCGATTATGAGCAGGTTGTAGACATTGGTTTTAAGTTTCTCTTCCATTTTCTATCTTGTTTTACCGTTTGTGATGCAAAGGTATTCAGATAGATTCCGGGAAGGAAAAATCTGCAAGGCTTGCAGAAACTATATGCTGACGCTTTCGATACGGAGTTGGAGCGGCCCGGCAGGTGTCTGGGCAACGGCTATGTCTCCAGCCTTCTTACCCATCAGGGCACTGCCGATCGGAGATTTCAGGGATATCTTCCCGGCCTGCAGATCCATCTCGTGAGGACTTACAATCTGAAATGTCATCCTGGCATTTGTCTTCAGATTGGTAAACTCGACCGTACTCAGCAGAGTAACCTCGTCCTTGGGCAGGTTCTTCGTATCAAGTACCCTTGCGTACTTGAGCACCTTCTGGAGAAAATTGATACGGCTTATCATCTTCGCTTGTGCCCTTCTCGCCGCACGATAGCCGAAATTCTCGCTGAGGTCGCCCTGCGCACGTGCCTCGGCAAGGTCGTCTTTCAACTTGGGATACTGCACGAACATCAGATCGCGCAGCTCCGCAGCAATTTCGTCATATCGTTCCTGTGAGAGGTATTCCATACAGCAAAATTACACAATTCTTTCCATAGACAAAACAATCGCGGCCCTGCAGAGTCGCGATTGCTTTATCGGCGGACAGATGGTCCAGCCAAATGGCCTTTGAAATTTCACTTTGCAAAGATACTTCACCACACGACGCACAGCACCTATAATTTATTATAGTTTTGTATCTTTGCCATCATGAACCCGTGCATTGCAATAATAGAAAGGAACTCGCTGGTCAGGACTGCGCTTCACAAGATGCTGGAAGACATTTTCGACATCGCAGAAGTGCTCAGTTTCGACGGTATCGAGGCTTTCCATGCCGACTGCAACCGATATTTCGTGCACTTTTTCATCAGTTCGGACATACTGTTGCAGAACACAGCAGAGTTCGAGACGCTGAAGAAGGAAACAATTGTGCTCAATGTCGGAGAGCATACAGCACTAGAGAATGTGGGATTCAAGGTTCTTGACCTGAGTTGCAGCGAGCACGAGATTGCTGCATCCATCATCCGCCTCCACGAGGGCGTCGGAGACTTCCACTCCCCTGCTTCCGACCCGGCTCTATCAGAACGGGAGAAAGAAGTTCTGAAGCTGGTTGTGACCGGGCATATCAACAAAGAGATTGCAGACAGGCTTTGCATCTCGCTTCCGACCGTTGTCTACCACCGCAACAACATCTACGAGAAGCTCGGCAGCAACTCCATCGGCCGTCTGACGGTCTACGCAGTCCTCAGCGGCCTAGTCGGCATAAACGAGATCTGATCCTCGTGAACCGAAAAAAAGAGCCAGCCCCGAAGGACCGGCTCTATATTCATGCAGTCTATATACTACTTGAGTACAGGGATATCCTTTGACAGATCCCACTTGTCTGCGCTCCAGCCGAGGCGTACTGCTACAGCAGAAGGAGTTTCGCCCACAGCCGCAGCCTTGCCATTGTAAGGGGCATAGTACTTGTCGGCAGCTGCATCGGTGAATGCTCGGGTAAGAGGAGATGCCGATGAGGCATTCTCATTATCTGTAAGCACATTGTACTCCGCAGCCGGGAACATGTCGAAAGCCATGTCCGGTCTGCGTACGCAGTTCTCCATGATGTTCTGGAGACCGGTAAAACCGACAATCGCTCCGGAGCTGTATCCGGCTGATGGAGCTGTCTTGTTGTTGGAAGTCATGGCTGCAGACCAGACGATGCAGTCTTTCACCACGTTGCCTGTACTTACGTTGAGATTCGTACCGATATTGGTTGCGTTGCAGCAGCGTCCGCAGATACCGCCTGTCGCGTATGGCGCAGAAATATTGGCGGTAACCAGACAAGAATAGATCTTGGTATCCGTGTTGGTATCGCTGTCCACGCCTGCGCAGATGAATGCGTTGGATGTGATGGAGCCGCCTACAAAGCAGTCAGAAATCTCGAGTACGGACTTATTGTCACGGGCAGCGATTCCTGAAGCATATCCGCCTGTGCTGATGAGATCGCCTACATAAGAGCACCTGTCTATGGTAATCCTAGGCAGATTCGCATTGCCCTGGCCGAAGATACCGCCGACATACTGCTTTGCTGTAAGGTCCATTGCAGCACGGCAAGACCTGATGACAACGCTCGCGCCTGCACTGCCGTAACCCAGGACACTTGCAACGAAAGATGCGTCTCCCTTGATGCTGCCTTCAGCGACGCAATCGGTAATTTCCGCTGTGGATGCGGTCTGGCCCATGATTCCTGCGGAAACATTCGCATTGGTTGCGAGCTTGATTTCACCCTTATAATGGCAGGAAGCAACATTAACCTTGCAGTTGGTGGTAGAATATCCGAAGATACCTCCCGAATAACCGTAGCTCGAGCTTGCGTTCTTGCCGACATTGAGAGTCATGGTTGACTCGCAGTTCTTTGCATCCACACCGCCGAGCCAAGCGCAGATACCTCCGATGAGGTCAACGCCGGAAGTAATGGTACCGCTGGTCTTGCAATTCCAGAATACAGGCACGATCAGTTCGCCTGCGTCAGTCTTCCTGTTATCGGCCTTTCCGCAGATACCGCCTGTGTTGCGGCTCTTGTTGACAGTGATCTCGCCGTTAAATGAGCAGCCGTCGAAAGCGGTTGCCATGTATGAACGTCCAACGATACCGCCGGCTGCTGCCTCGACACCTGTAGTGTAGTGCCTGATGCGGCCGTTGTAAGAACAGTTCTTGAATACACTGCCGCCTGCACAGCCGAATAGACCTCCGAGGCAGCTGGTAGCTGTAGCGCCTTCGTAGGATTCAACCACGCAGTTGGTGGCGTGAACATTTTCTATCTGCGCCGTGAGGGATGCAACATTATTGCCGGCCCATGCACCGAGGACACCGCCGTGGGTACCCTTCTGGGTCACGACATGGCAATTATCGAGCTTGAGGTTGCTGATCTGTCCGCTTACGAGTCCGAAGAGGCCCGGATAGACTTCGCAGGAAGAATACATGTTGCTGATAGTGTGGTTCTTGCCGTCGAGCATGATCCTGTAGTCCTTGTTGACTGGCTTGAGAGGAGCCCAGTTTGACTCGCTTGCGAGATCGATGTCCGCACCAAGTTCGAAGTAGGTTGTGCTGAGGGTATCCAGCACTTCACCTACCGCCTTGAGCTGATCGACAGTAGTAATCACATATGGCGCTGCCTCTGTTCCCTTTCCGCTTGCAAAACGGTTTGCAGCTTCCTGGGTAATTTCGATAACCCTCGCGTCAAATGGGATACCGGAAATTGTAATATTGCCGGTCCTTGGCTCAAATGTGGTATTCTGCGCAACTGTTACAACGATTTCACTGCTTTTGACAGCCTTGGTTGAAACAACGGTGATCCACTCGGAATCCGAATCAACAGCGTAGTCTGAATTAGCCTCCACAGCGAAGGAAAAAGTCTTGCCCTCGGCAGGAATCTCAGGCACGCTGCCAGAGATGTCGAATATTTCCCTTTCACCTGCCTGATGGATATAGATGTCTTTCCGAACTTCCCCGGTGCAGAGTGTCAGGGTTACAGACCTCTCAGGAGCACACTCGCCCTGTTCAGCCAAATTCTGACGTACATTGATCGTAACAACATTGTGACCTTTGGTGCCATTGTTTGGAGTAACTGTAATCCAGTCCACCATGCCCTCAATGTGCCATGACAAATTAGTGGTAAATTCCACCGTAGCCTCAAAGCCGTCGCTTACGGCCTCGATCATACATTCCTTGTCGTTAACCTCGAGGAGTGCCTCTTTGTTGCAAGACGACAGCAAAGCAACTGCCGACAGCATCAAAATCAATATTCTCTTCATTTTGGGTTATATATTAGTGTTAAAAAAGATTCGTTATTGTCGATTCCGCAGCATTCTGCAGTGCTGCCGGGACATTTGCAAAGAAATCAAAGCCGGTGAGCTTTTCAACCGCGTCGATTGTAACTGTCTGGCGAGTCGCACCAGCTGCATGTTCGAAAAGATAACCGGCGCCCTGGGCCGTCTTCATTGAACCGTCAGCGTTGAAGGAACACTTCATTATGCACTTGAAATACTTTGTCGGAATCGGGCAGACCAATCCGGTTCCATCAGTAGTCGTCTTGTATCCAGACTCGAATACAGGTCCTGTCACCACATAGAGACGGTCTGTTCCCGTAGTTCTGACTGCAAGTGCCTGGACGGAGTTCTCCAAAGTTCCCCAGACTCCTCCATTGAAGGTCTGGTTCTGAGGAGTCATATTGCTATAGTAGAAGGTTTGCTTGTTTTGGTCGGTTGTTGTCTGACGGTCGCTGGAAGCCACCTGATGTCCTCGGCTGTAATTGCCGTCATAAGAACCGGACAACGCAGGCTGCCAGCTGAGAGGAATCGCAGGATCAGCCTTCCAGCTATCATTACGGCCGACATTTTTGTCCGGGAAGTCAGTATTGCTCATAACAAAGGCAGACCAGAGTGCACAATGCTTGTCCTGATCATACAGCATTGTATATGTTGGCAGGACCGATCCATTATAGCTGAATGTATGCGTAACAACACGCTGTTTTGAATCTGCCGTGTTGTAAATGCATGCCTTTGTGCTTCCACTTGCTTCCGCTACCGTGCTGTGGCAGTACTTTCCGCTATATTGCTGGTCCGAGCTGCTGAGACTTACGCTTGTGGCAGGGACTTCATAGCCGCCAAGCCAACTCTGAGCATATACTGCAGCATCGCCGGCCCCCACTGTCGCGTTGGAAGTGGTAAAAGACTTTACATCGCCATAGACATACTCATTTGAAGAAGTGAGTATATATGCTTTGTAATAATAGGTAGTTCCCGCATCAAGGCTGGAAAGGGCCTTGGTAAAGCTACCGCTTGTCCCGCTGCCTATCCCGACATATGCCTCTGTGGTTGGATTGTTTGTCTTACCCCAAAGGAAGCCAACTTCCTTCGGCGATGCCGTCGCTCCCGAATACGAGGCAGACAGGGTCACCCCTGTCTGGCCTATATTCGTAGCTCCAGCGGTTGTTACTGTGGGTTTTTGCCCCTGGTCGTCCCCGCCAGATGGGAGTCATTCGGCTCCATAAAACTCAACCTTCTTGAATTCCAGGAACTTGTTGCTGGTAACAGAAACAGTAACATTGAAAGTAAAGCGATAGTAGCAATTTGCTGGGAAAGCAGCATCGAAGCTGATAGTTGAATTTGCAGCAAACGTCTTTGAGATGGACTGAGCACCAGAGAAATCAGAGTTTGTTGAATACTCAAGTTTAACGCTGTTAACAGTTATGCTGCTGGCTGCACCAACAGTAAGATCCACACGTGACAATGCCGATTCAAAAGCAGTCTTTGTATAGACAGTCCTATCAACACTAGTAATGCTCTTTCCTCCTATTCTCCATGGACTCATCTGAGTATTACCAGAAACATTCCATGTAATGCCATCGACAGTTACATCACAATTCGAAGCATAGCTATTGTTTGATCCCTGATTTACTTCATTCGTTGCGTCCAAGGTGTAAATAGGATCACCACTTCCACCTTCATCCCCGCCACTTACAGGAGCGGTTACCGTTACTACACAGTTAGCGGTCTTACCGCCATCAACAGTAGTAACAGTAATTGTAGCGTTGCCTGCAGCAACAGCAGTTACAACACCGTTCGCAACACTCGCCACCGCAGAATTGTTGGATGACCATGTCACTGCTTTATTGGTCGCATTATCTGGATTAACGGTAGCCTCGAGTGTAAGGGTATCACCAACACCCAGAGATGCTGTCGTCTGATTGAGACTAACTGAGGTTACAGCAACCGAAGCCGGAGCTTCATATCTCAGCTCAGACCAATCATCAGGACAAAGTTCCCAAGTGCCCTTATAATCCTTCCATACACATTCACTGAGAGTTCCGCTGACAGTGCCTCCAGCGACCCAAGTCTCAGGAACATCATGGCTGAAGATTTCTATCTGACGACCACCGACTTCAAGGAAAATACCATTTCTATAACCCTGACCGTTAACAAAAATACTCTTGATTTCCTCATTTGTGAGTGTCACAGTCACCTTAGTTCCGTCAGTAGTTGGAGCACCAGCTTCAACAAGATCAGCAAGGCTTGCATAGACTGGAGTTTCACCAGGTTCCTCTGGCTGATCAGGGTCAACAGGATCAGTGCCTCCACCGGCATCGCCTTCACCGGCTTCTAGCTTGACAGTCACAGATGAAAGGGTTGCATAGCCGGTAGCATCTGAAGGACGGGTAAATGTAACCGAAGAAGCCTTTCCAGCCCACGAAAGAACCTCTGTAGATGAAGTGCAAGTATTGACATTGGTAGTTACGTCA
>JAKSJK010000046.1 GCA_024398095.1 Bacteroidales bacterium | reverse complement strand
TTGAATACGGCAGGGAAGCGGTCATACATTCTGGATGCAATGCCCGCGTGTTCCTTTACGCCCACTGTCGTGAGCATTTCGCGCATTCCGTCGCTGGCCTCGCACATTTCCATGGCGGTCTCGTACATGAGATTGCCCTTGTCGGTAAGAAGCCCGAGTTCGTATGCCGGTCTCAAAGCCCCGGCGACCCTTGCCCAAGCCTCTTCCTGATAGTCGGAACGACTGCCGTGACGGCCGTAGTGGCTGATGTAGAAGGCTTTGTAACCCGCAGGAGCCTTTGTGTCGTGCAGGTCTGTATACTCGTAGTGATGGTGGTTGTTACCTGTACGCAGGCTGTCCTGACGGATCAGTTCTGCTGCATTTCCTTTTTCGTAGCACCAGGTCTGGGCGCTGAGGCTTGCAGGGAGGAGGACTGCAAGGAGGAGGGTAGTGAGATGTTTCATGTCGGGTTAAAAGCAGGCGCGGAGAATCTCCACGATGTTGCGGGATTTGGTCATGGTGTAAAGGTGGATGGCAGGGACATTGTGTGCAATCAGGTCCTTGCACTGGGCGATGCACCAGTCTGTGCCGATGCGGTAGGCCTCTTCCTTGTCGGCGGCCTTGGCGACCATCTCGCTCAGACGCAGCGGAATGTCGATGGAAAAGGCCTCAGGGAGCATTGTAAGCTGCCTGACTGTCGAAAGTGGCTTGATGCCAGGGATGATAGGTACAGTGATCCCGGCCTCACGGCACTTTGCGACGAAGTCATAGAAAACCTGGTTGTCGAAGAACATCTGGGTGATGATGTAGTCAGCTCCGGCGTCAACCTTCTTCTTGAGCATCTGGATGTCGGTCTCGAGGTTCGGGGACTCGAAGTGCTTCTCCGGGTAAGCGCCTACGCCTATGCAAAAGTCCGGGTTCTGCTCCCTGATTCCGCTCACGAGTTCGCTGGCGTAGTGATATCCCCCGGGAGTAGGTGTGAAACGCTTTTCGCCCACGAGACAATCGCCTCGCAGGGCAAGCACATTCTCAATCCCCAGGTAGCGAAGATTCTCCAGTTCCGCGTGAATATGTTCCTTTGTGGCTCCTGCGCAGATCATGTGCGGCACAGCGTCTACTCCGTAGTGCTGCTGGATCGCAGTTGCCACGACCACCTCGCTGACGCGGTTCTGGACGGTCTTCTTGGTGTAGGTGCCGTCAGGGTTGGCCACGAACTCCACTTCGTCGCGGTGGCAGGTCACATTGATATATTTAGGCTCGAACTCCATCAGGGGCCTGATGCTCTCGAGAAGTTCGTCTTTGCCAATCCCTTTCAGAGGTGGCACAATCTCCAGCGAAGGGTAAGTCTTGGTGCTGGATCGGAGTATCTCGCTTATCTTCATATTCTTTTATCAAAGGTATCTTGCATCCTTGTGTACGATGATGTAGCCGCAGACGCTGGCATCGGGGGTCATCGCGAAAGATTCGGTCAGTCTGATTCCGAGGCCGCGGCCGTTCGGAATGCTGTCTATCACTTCCTGCTTCAGACGGTGGTCCGGACAGCTGGCATAGCCTATGCCCGGCATTATCAGTCTGTAGCCTTCCGGAACGCTTATCTTAGAGGACATCCAGCTGCTGGCAGCGTCTGCGAGGCAGAGCCTGAGGCTGGTTTCGAGGGTGAGACCTTCTTTTGCGGCCTCGTCCACGGCCTTGTAGGTATTGTCAAGGCAGGCAGGGCAGCTGCAGCCATAGAAATGCAGGTTTCTCCAATTGTCTGCATGGACTGCTGCTGCGAAGCATCCCACTCCGTCTTTTATGAAGTTCGTGCCCACCATGATGTGGCACTTCATTTTCTTCAAGAGGTTTTCAGCCTCGGCCTTGATGGCCTTGACTTCTTCGCTGTCTATACTTTCCGGCTTGATTCTCCAGATTGCATAGAAGGTGTTCCAGTCTATGTGTTCTGCAACCTCTTCCAGAGGCGCTTCCTGCACAGTCAGAGCCTGATCTTTCAGAAGCTCAAGAGGCAGGTAACCGTCAGGACTCAGTACGTCGAATATGGTCTGCGCACATTTCGGCGCGGATTTTTTCTGCTCATGCAGGCTTCGGATTTCCGCCTGTTTTGCATGTTCTTCTGTCTCAAACTTGGCGGCGTCGAGCATATATCTTTTGGCGAGGACTGCAGATGCGGATGCGTCCGGTCCGTAGAACACGTGGTCGTAGAGAGGTGCCAGTTTCACGGCAGTATGCAGGGCTGAAGTGGTCGCGCCTCCGATCAGCAACGGCTTTGTCATGCCCTTGGCAGCCATCATCGTACAGAGTTCCTCCATCTGTCCCAGGGACGGCGTAATCAGACCGCTCACAGCCACAATCTCCGCGTTCTCTCTCTCAGCTGCTGCCAGAATGACCTCATTCTCCACCATCACTCCCAGATCCACGACTCTGAATCCGTTGCATTGGAGCACAGTTGCCGTGATATTCTTGCCTATATCATGTACATCGCCCTTCACCGTCGCAATCACCACCGTCGGCCTTGTAGCTGACGACTGCGAGTGGGCCATTTCCCCATATTTCTGGCCCCGAGTGCCATAGGCACCAGTTGCCATATCAAGGTACGGCTGAAGCATTTCCACCGCCTCCTTCATGATCTTCGCCGACTTCACCACCTGCGGCAAAAACATCTTACCGCAGCCGAACAATTCGCCAACCCTCTCCATTCCCTCCATAAGCGGCCCCTCGATCACAGCCTGCGCAGAACCCAACTCCTGCAAAGCCGCCATAACCTTGGCCTCCAAGCCCTCGTTCTTACCCTTCACCAGCAACTCAGGAAGACTGAAATCCACGGCCGTCTGAACAGCGGCAACAGCGGTATCCTTAGACGCCAGAGCCTCGGCAGCCACGGCCAGAAGCCTCTCAGCTGCACCCTCGTCGCTATCCAGAATCACATCCTCGCAAGCCTTCCTCAGACCTGGCTCTATGTCATCGTAGATCTGCAACATGCCCGGATTGACAATGCCCATATCCAGGCCGGCCGCGATAGCGTGGTAGAGGAAAACAGAATGCATCGCCTCGCGGACAGGGTTATTGCCCCTGAATGCAAAAGACAGATTCGAAATGCCTCCGGAAGTTAATGCGCCAGGCAGATTCTGCTTGATCCAGCGCACCGCCTCGATAAAATCGATGCCGTAGCGGCGGTCAGTACCCACGCCAGTGCCGACGGTCAGCACATTCACATCGAAAATAATGTCGCACGGCTCGAAACCTATGCCGGTGAGCAGTCTGTAGGCCCTCTCGCAAATCTCGATCTTGCGTGCGAAATCGGTGGCCTGGCCCTTCTCGTCGAAGGCCATCACCACCACGGCGGCGCCCAGACGCAGAATCTCGCGCGCCTTGGCAAGGAAAGGCTCCTCACCCTCTTTGAGACTGATGGAATTGACAATGCACTTGCCCTGGGCATTCTTAAGGCCTGCGAGGATAGTCTCCCAGTGGGAAGAATCTATCATCAGAGCCGCCTTGCTGACGGATGGGTCGGAAGCTATGTAGCGGACGAACTTCTCCATCTCGACAGTGCTGTCAAGCATGGCATCGTCCATATTTATATCGATGACAGACGCACCGTTTTCAATCTGCTGGGCTGCAATCTCGAGTCCGGTCTGATACTCGCCGGCTGCAATCAACTTTGCAAACTTCCGGCTGCCGGCCACGTTGGTGCGCTCGCCGACATTGGTGAAATTATTTTTGGCGACGTCTATATCCACGGCCTCGAGACCGCTGACAGTCAGTATCTTATCCTTCGGAACAATTGGTCTCGGAGCAATGTTGTATACCGCCTCTGCGATGGCTCTGATATGCTCCGGAGTGGTGCCGCAGCAGCCTCCAACTATGTTTACGAGACCCTTCGATGCCATCTCACGGACTGCCGCAGCCATAGTCTCGGGAGCCTGGTCGTAGCCGCCCATCTCGTTCGGCAGACCTGCGTTCGGGTAGCAGCTGACTGCGCAATCGGCAAACTTCGAAATATCTGCAACCAGAGGCAGCATCTCCGCTGCGCCGAGGGAACAGTTGAGTCCGAAAGCGACGGGGTGGCAGTGCTTCACGGCTGTGTAAAACGCCTCCAGAGTTTGTCCGGTGAGGGTTCTGCCGCTGCGGTCGCTGGCCGAGGCCGAAATCATGATCGGCAGGCCGAACCCGTCTGCGGCGTATATGGCCGCTTTTACATTGAGTGCGTCGAAGGAGGTCTCAATTAGAAGCAGGTCGACTCCACCCTCCACTAGGCCGCGTATCTGCTCTCGGTAGGCCGTTGCCATGCTGTCGAAGTCGGTAGGACGCCACGACGGGTCGTCGACGTCTATGCTCATGGCCAGGGACTTGGAAGTCGGACCTACGCTGCCGGCCACATATACCTTGCGAGGGGCGGCGTCAGCAACCTTGCGTGCGATTCTTGCGCCCGCCAAGGCTGTTTCGTAGCCCGCATTGAAGGTGTTGGTCTCGATAATATCCGCACCTGCATCGACATATTCCTGATGGATGGAGGCGATGATTTCCGGGTGGGTGAGGTTGAACGACTCGCTATCCCCGCAGAGACCGTGCTTTTGCAGCATGGTCCCCATCGCGCCGTCTATAATCAGTATTCTGTCGAAGTTCATTTTACTTTTAGGCGGAAATTTGTTATCCGAGGAAGCTGAGGAGAATGCCCGCAGCGACTGCGGATCCGATCACGCCGGCCACATTCGGAGCCATTGCGTGCATCAAGAGGTGGTTCTTAGGGTCTGCCTCACGTCCCACACCCTCGGATACTCGGGCGGAGTCCGGAACGGCAGAAACGCCTGCATTGCCGATCAGAGGGTTGAGTTTCTTGCCTTCCGGGAGGAAGAGATTCCAGCACTTCACGAAGAGGACGCCGCAGGTGGTTGCGATGATGAAAGAGAGCAGTCCGAGTCCGAAGATCTTGATGGAAGTCAGGGACAGGAACTTGTCTGCCTGGGTAGAACAGCCCACGGTGAGTCCGATGAGGGTGGTGACCACATCGATCAGCGGTCCGCGTGCGGTTTCTGCGAGCCTGCGGGTCACGCCGCTTTCCTTGAGCAGGTTGCCGAAGAAGAGCATGCCCAGCAGCGGGAGGCCGGATGGCACTACGAATGCAGTGAGGATGAATCCCACGATAGGGAAGATGATCTTCTCCTTCTGGCTGACTGTGCGTGGAGCAGGCATGCGGATGAGGCGCTCCTTCTTGGTGGTGAGGAGCTTCATTATCGGTTTCTGGATCACAGGGACGAGGGCCATATAGGAGTAGGCCGATACGGCGATGGCGCCCATGAGGTCAGGTGCCAGCTTCGAGCTGAGGAAGATGGCTGTAGGGCCGTCTGCGCCGCCGATGATACCGATGGCTCCAGCCTCGTTAGGCGCAAAACCGAAGGCGAGTGCGAGCAGGTAGGCTCCGAAGATACCCATCTGTGCGGCGGCTCCGATCAGCATCAGTTTCGGCTGTGAGATCAGGGCCGAGAAGTCCGTCATGGCTCCGATGCCCAGGAATATCAGCGGCGGATACCATCCCTGCCGTACTCCCTGGTAGAGTATGTTGAGCACGGATCCTTCTTCATATATACCTACGTTGAGGCCTGGGAACATCGGAATATTGCCTACGATGATGCCGAAGCCGATAGGTACGAGAAGAAGCGGCTCCCATTCCTTGACAATGCCGAGCACGATGAACACGATGCCGAGGCATATCATGACGATATGCTGCCAGGTCGTGTTCGCGAAGCCTGTGTACTGCCAGAACTGGATGAGTGAGTCGACTATATTGCTTCCCATTTCCTTATGCGATTGTTACGATCTTGGCGCCCTCGAGTACGGATTCGCCCTTCTGTACATGTATTGCGGTCACAGTGCCGGCGGTTTCTGCCTCGATGTCGTTTTCCATCTTCATGGCCTCGAGGACGGCAACTTTCTGTCCGGCTGCTACCTTGTCTCCGACAGCGACGTTAACGCTGAGAATCACGCCTGGAAGCGGGCTGGTCACGTCTTTGCCGCCGGCTGCAGGTGCAGGGGACGGCTGAGCTGCAGGGGCTGCCTGGACGGGAGCCTGGACTGCCTGTGCGACCGGAGCTGCAGGCGCTGCGACCTCGTTCTCGAGTTCGACTGAATATTCGACGCCGTTGACAGTGACGTTTGCAACCTTGCCTTCAACAGAGTTGATCTGGACCGTATACGGGTTGTTGTTGATCTTGAGCTTGTATTCTTTCATGGTGTGTTATTTTCTTCGTATGGTGATTATGTAGCTTTCCTGGTCATGAACGCTCTCGCTCAGGTAGTGGTGAAGAGCGGTAGCTATTGCGGCTTCGGTTTCATTGCCGTTTGCCATCTTCAGTGCAAGAGCAATCGCGGCAGCGGTCTCTGCATCCGGTTTCCTGCCCTTTGCGGCTTTCTTCCTGCGTTTGAAGAAGTGGAACTTCCTGGTGCAGAGGTAGCCGATGAAGGAGTAGCAGAGATAGAGGATTATCAGGGCAAGGAAGACCACACTGACGGCGATTATGGTCATGGTGTAGCCGTGCGGGTCGGTCCTGGAGAGTTTCTCAGCCTTGCTTTCTTCTATGGCATTGCCGTTGGCATCGAGAACAGTATTCTTCTGGAAGGTTGCAGGGGTCGGGTCCGACTCGTGGATGTCGTCAAAGACCATTGCCTTGACATCGTTGGCGAATTTCGCTATGCTGCGCCCTGGTGCAAGCGATGCCGGGATGACGAGCGAGTCAACGATTGTGCGCCCGTCGTTGCTGACCATGTAGACAGTCTGTCCGGCTTCGATCGTGAAGTTGGTGTGGAAGGTACCCTTGCCACTGTCACCGTCCGCGAAGAAGACTACCGACTGCCTCGGAGACACGACAGCCTTGCTGTCAGTCTTGGGAATGAAGTATTTCTTCAGATCCTTGCGGTCGTTGGTCAGGTAGCAACCGCTGATCTTGACTGTGCCGTAGGAGGTGTTGAATACTTCTATCCATGGCGCTTTCTGCCCATAGCCGTTGCCCAGCTCCACACTGTCGACCTGAACCTCACTGATGATGAGGTCCTTGACGTTCTGCGCGCGGAGGCTGAAGCCTGTCAGCAGGATGAGCAGCAGTGCCGTTGTGAATTTCTGTCTCATCTTAGAGCGGGAGATTGTCGTGTTTGCGTGCAGGGTTCTGCAACTTTTTGTCGGCGAGGGATTCGAGGGCGCGGATCACGCGGAAACGGGTGTTGCGTGGCTCGATGACGTCGTCGATATAGCCGTAGGACGCGGCCTTGTATGGGTTGCAGAAGAGTTCGTCGTATTCCTTTTTCTTCTCTTCTTTGAGCGCTGCCTTTTCTTCAGGGGTGGCTGCGGCCTTGAGTTCTTTGCTGTAGACTATGCCCACCGCTCCGTCGGCGCCCATCACTGCGATGTTGGCTGTCGGCCATGCGTAGTTGATGTCTCCGCGAAGCTGCTTGCTGCTCATGACGATATGCGCTCCTCCGTAGGATTTGCGCAGGGTGACGGTGACCTTCGGAACTGTTGCCTCGCCGTATGCGTAGAGCAACTTGGCGCCGTTGGCGATGATTCCGCCGTATTCCTGCTGGGTGCCGCAGAGGAAGCCAGGCACATCCACGAGGGTTACCAGCGGGATGTTGAAGGCGTCGCAGAAGCGGACGAAACGTCCGGCCTTGCGGCTGGCGTTGATGTCAAGCACGCCCGCGAGGACTGCCGGCTGGTTAGCCACTATGCCCACGCTGCGCCCGTTCATGTGTGCGAACCCGATTATTATGTTCTTCGCCCAGTTTTTCTGGACTTCGAGGAATATGCCGTCGTCGACTATGCTGCCGATGACACCGTACATATCGTAGGCCTTGTTAGGGTTGTCAGGGATGATGTCGTTAAGGGCGTCGTCCACACGGCCCGCAGGGTCGCAGGAGTCTTTGAACGGTGCTTCCTCGCGGTTGTTGGATGGCAGGAAGGAGAGCAGGTTCTTTATGGTCTGTATGCCGTCCTGCTCGTTTTCGGCTGCGAAATGTGCGACACCGCTCTTGGTCGAGTGTACGCTGGCGCCTCCGAGCTGCTCATGGTCCACATCTTCTCCGGTGACACTCTTTACGACTGTTGGACCGGTGAGGTACATGTAGGAGGTGTCCTTGACCATGATGTTGAAGTCGGTGAGGGCAGGGGAGTAGACAGCTCCACCAGCGCATGGACCGAAGATGCCGGAGATCTGCGGCACTACGCCTGAGGCGAGGATGTTTCTCTGGAATATCTCGGCATATCCTGCGAGGGCGTTGACGCCTTCCTGGATGCGGGCTCCGCCACTGTCATTGATGGCGATCATCGGCGCTCCGTTGCGTACGGCCATATCCATCACCTTGCATATCTTGGCTGCCTGGGATTCCGACAGGGATCCGCCGCTCACGGTGAAGTCCTGCGCGGCCACGTACACGAGCCTGCCGTCGATGGTGCCCATTCCGGTTACGACTCCATCGCCGTCCACCTTGTTCTTCTCCATTCCGAAGTCCGTACATCTGTGCTGTACGAACATCCCATATTCTTCAAAGCTGCCTTCGTCCAGCAGCATTCCGATTCTTTCCCTGGCTGTGAGCTTGTTCTTGGCATGCTGGTCTGCGATTCTCTTTTCGCCGCCACCGAGGCGTGCAGCCGCTCTTTTCTCGACAAGCTGTTTGATCAGTTCAGTCTGGTTGCTCATTTTGTTCTTGTATACTTTGTTGTCAAATAGGCCCTCGAATATTACTCAAGAGCTTACAAATATAATAAATTATATTTAATTGTTGTATTTAGGCCAGGAGGGTGATGAGGCCGGCGACGGCCATGTAGGCGTAGATGATCTTGCGCAGGAGTTCGGGCCTGATGCGGGCATAGACCTTCGCTCCTATCCAGAGCCCAAGGAGCACTCCCAGTACAGCCAGACACCAGATTTTGCCAACCAGCGGGGTCACCAGACCGCTTCCGCCACGGAAGATGGACATCATGATGTTGCCGATGAGGAAATACCACTGGGTGAGGGCGATGTACTCATCCTTGTCTGAAGAACAGCCCACGAAATAAATCACTGCAGGAGGGCCCTGCATTGCGAAAAGCCCGCCCATGAACCCGGAAAGCGTGCCCATAGACAACTGGATCGGCGCATTGGGCTTCATGTGGATCTTGCCGCTGAAAAAAAGGAAATAGATGCTGACCGCAATCAGAACGCCTCCGAGGACATGCTTGAGAGAACGGCTGTCGATCTTCGTGACCAGCAGGACAGCGAAGAAAGAGGTGATGATGAAGGTCAGCAGGATCAGCCAGAGTTTTCTGACCGGGAGTTTCCTGGCCATCTGGATGGCTGGGACTATTGACGTCACTATGGCAAGGAGACCGCTCAGGGCCGTAGCCTCGCCGTAGGACGGCATGAGATGCGGCAAGATAGTCATAATAAAAATGCCGAAACCAAAGCCGCTCACTCTCTGGGTGAAGCTGGCAAAGGTTGCGGCCAGTATTATGATTATGATTGCTGTAATTGTCATATAAAAATAGAGGTCCTGCCGTAAGCCGGTTTCTGTTTTAGCCTGTCATTTATCTTCGCAACCTACCCCCCGGCAACGGGCGGGCCGCCCTTGACTGCCGGTATATTTGGTCTTGCAGGAACTGGTCCCGTACCCGTCGTACATCGCTGTACGCCGTCGTGAGCTCTTACCTCGCGTTTTCACCCTTACCCTTGCGGGCGGTTGTTTTCTGTTACGGCCTACAGAAGATTGCTCCCATCTGTGCTTTCCACAGCAGTTCGCCCTATCCTGTCCGGACTTTCCTCAGCATCCGAAGATGCCGCGACAAGCCGCAAGGCCTCTATTTCTTATATCCGAGTTTGCGCTCCTGCCTGTCGTTCTGAGCATTGATGCGCTGAACGGCCTTCTCAAGGCGCGGAGTGATGTCTACGCAATTCTTGTGGCACTGCATGGACTTGCTGTACATACGTCCGATGCAGAAATTGCTATGCTCGCACTGGCTGCAATGCTTCTCATCGGCAGCCATCTTGTTTACGAAATCGGTATCCTCAAGCACGGCACGACCCATCTGGAGGAGAGGGAAACCCTCATCCATGACCTTGTCTGCACCCTCGCGGGTAGTGACACCGCCCACATAAATGAATGGGTAGTCCGGCATCGCAGCCTGGAACTTCTTTGCATCCTCGAGGAAGAAAAGCTGCTTGAAAGGTACGGTCGGCGATACTATTTTTCCTCCGAAGAGGACTCCCAGCTTGAGCCACCACTGGCTCCATGGGAAGTAGTGCACGAAGATAGGCACAGGGAACTGGCCTCTCATCACGTACATAGGCGCACGGCTGACGAAACCGCCGGAAAGGGCGATTGCGTTGACACCCATGTCGCGGAGCACCTTTGCGCACTCGATAAGCTCGTCAGTCTCCTGGCCACCCTTGAATCCGTCGCGGGTGTTGAGCTTTGCGGTGACAGCGATCTTGCCGTCTGCAGCCTTGATGACCTCTGCAAAACACATCTTCATGAAGCGCATGCGGTTCTCCAGACTTCCTCCGAACTCATCCTTGCGGTGATTGGTGTAAGGAGAAAGGAACTGGGAGATGAGGTAGCCGTGGCCGGCGTGGATCTCCACTGCGTCGAAACCCGCCTCGATGCAAAGTTTTGTCGCCTCTCCGAAAGACTTGGCTACGAACTCGATATCCTCCTTGTTCATCTTCCTGTGGAAGGTAGGTGAGTAGAGGTTGAATCCGAAACTTGCGCCCATAGGCATGCAGTGGCAGGTCTTGCGGTGGGTCATGTTGCCGCAGTGACCGAGCTGGATGCTGGCCTTGGCGCCTTCAGCATGGATGGCGTCGGTGAGTTTCTTCAGATCAGGGACGATTTCCTTGCGCATCCAGAGCTGGGTGTCGAAGGAAAGTCCGCTTTCACAGACTGCAGCATATGCTATGGTGGTCATTCCGATGCCGCCGCGAGCTACTGCAGTGTGGTAGTCGAAGAGTTCCTGTGATGGTCTGTTTCCCGGGCACATGGCCTCGAATGCAGCTGAACGGAGAGTCCTGTTGCGGAGCTCTACCGGTCCGAGCTGGTATGGGGTGAAAAGATTGCTCATAGTGTTAATATATCTACCAGATGAATGGTATCATGTTTTTCTTGTTGAGAGAGCTGTACTCCTCTCCGAACTCTGCTATGTACTTCTCTGTCAGCGATTTGCTGCGTGGGGCGAGGTTGCAGAATGTCCAGAAAGCGAAGAGAACGCCGCAGAGGGACCAGCTCAGGATCGCGAAGCCCACCCACTCGGTGAATTCACCGAAGTAGTTGGCTGAGGTTACATATTTATAAAATCCCTTGCGTGGAATGTAGTGCTTGGTGTCGCCTGGCTTGCGCAGATGGCGTATCACATGGTCGCTGTGCATGTTGATGGCCATGCCCACGAAGAAGACAACTGTGCCGATGATGAATTGCGGGCTCCAGAACCATGAGAGTTCGTAGGTGCCGGCAGGCGCCAATGAGAATAGCCAGGTTCCTATGAACCAGGAATTCAGCGTGTTGAAGATTATGCCCATCGCCATGACAGCGATAGGCATCTTGCTCTTTCCTCTGAGCAGCAGGGGAAAGATGAATGAGCGCTGGAAGTAGTGCAGGAGGAACAGACCTGCGATCACATAGAGGACCGGATTGCTGTTGACTGCCTCGACACCACTGAATGCGTATCTGAGGGTGTAGTACAGCAAGAACAGGAAAGATGGGGCTTCCATGAGTACCCAGGCCAGTTTATTGCTGATCTGCGGGCCCCATTTGGAGTTTGAGAGATAGCCATATCCAGCCTTGAAGAAGAACAGGCAGATGAATACGAGCAGACCCATAGCGGCCATTGCTCCCACACAGATATAGTAAGTAGAAAGTGTCATTTTTTAGTTTAGTTGCATGCACAAAGGCCTACAAAGATAGTAAAAAATGCTAACTTTGGACCTCGATGAGAAAAATGACATTCATAGCAGGCCTTCTGGCACTCACCCTTGCTTCCTGCGGAAGCGGAAAAGTCAGACAGTACAAGGCCGAGGTCGTGGCCGAATATCCCCACGACACACTTGCATATACACAGGGACTTTTTTTTGATAACGGGCGTCTGATCGAGACCACCGGACAGTTCGAGATGTCCTCCCTCAGGGAAGTAGACCTGGTTACAGGTGAGGTGAAGAAGGACGTCTACCTGGGGGACGAGATTTTCGGCGAAGGTTCTGTTATCTTTGATGGAAAACTCTATGTGCTGAGCTGGCTCAACAAGATAATATTCGAGTTTGATCCGGTGACTTTCGAGCGTCTTGAACACCGGGATTATCCCCGTCAGGGTTGGGGTATCACCACTGATGGAAAGCGACTCTACGCGAGTGATGGTTCGTCGCATATCTATCTGATGGACAAGAACTTGCATCTTGAGAAAAAACTCACCGTGAGACTGGACGGGAAGCCTGTCCGCTGGCTTAATGAACTCGAGTGGATAGACGGAAAAATCTGGGCTAATGTATATACTACCGACACGATTGTGATCATTGATCCGAAGGATGGAAAGGTAACCGGAACCATAGACTGTTCGGGCATATATCCGAAGAAGTTGCGCCGCCCTGACGACGATGTCCTGAATGGCATTGCAATAAATCCTGCCGACGGCAAGATATACCTCACCGGCAAAAACTGGCCTAGGATGTACGAGGTCAGATTATCTAGAAAGTAGTGACTTTCGCAGTTCGTCGAGTTCGAAACGGACTGCTATCACCTGGCTCCATCCGCTGAAACCGGCGTTGAAATAGAAGTTGGCACCCAGCCTGAAGTAGAGGCCGGGGGCTATGCGTGGCTCCCAGAATGCCTCCAGATGGTCGAAGGCTGCCGGTTTAAACCTTGCCTCGCTGTTCGGGCGGACACGATAGTACGGGTCTCCGTAATAAAGATTGTTGCCGTACTTGAATCCTCCTGCGTCCCTGCAGTCGTACAGGGGCATCAGATCCTGTCCGAAATAAAGATTGTTACGCAGGCTGACATTCCATTTCCTGGCTTCGACGACGAATTCCCCGCCCATAGGCAGGCTGGCGTGCGCCATGTTGATCCTGTCGCGCTGGTAGGCCATCAGATAGCCCAGCCTTGCCGACAGTTCCTGCATGTGGACATATCTGCCTGCGTCAAATCTGAGGTATGGGTTAAATATGGCATTGTCAACTACGCCACGCACTTCGTAACTGTTCGCATAGTGGAACATATAGGCGCTGTAGCCCAGTCTTAACCATGGAAGTATATCTCCGTGACCCGCACTGAAGAGCATGAATCGTTCGCGGTTGCCGTGCCCGATCTGGCCGAGCCAGTCGCAGCCCAGCTCGAAATAGGACTTCTGCTGGCGGAAACTGAACAGCAGGCCTTCGAAGTTTGGATCGTAGAACTTCAGTGAGTCACTGTAGAACACCTCGCTGTAGTCTCCCTGGCTGAAGGTGCGCGGGAAGATGCCGGCTGCCAGGCGGAAATTGCTCTTTGGACTGATCTGCTTGTCCAGACGGTAATAAAGCACCAGTTCCTTGAACAGGTCTCCGACGCCTTCTTTCGACCCGAAATCCTTGGCTATGTCAACGCCGGCCATGAGCCTGTGGCTGGCAAGCCCGTGGATTCCGTAGCCGCCGTCTTCGCTGCCGCTGGTGGCACTGAAGCCTATTTCCGGGGTCAGACGGACACCGAAAATGGTCGCGGACTTTGTGTAGAGGTTGCCAGCCTTGTCGTTCTCCCGGTTGTCGAAACGGGTATCTGCGGTGACGTTGTAATCAAAACGGATCTGCGCCGCCACCATCACAGGCAGCAGCATTGCGAGGAATATGAATGTCAGTTTCTTCATCTGTCCGGCGGCAAAGTTAAACAAAGTTTCCGAGACGATATTAAATATTATTATTTAACTTTGTACGACTATAACCATAGAAACATTATTGCTTATGAAAAATATATTCCGTCTTGCATCGGCGGCAGCAATCGGCGCCGCAATGCTTCTGACCTCGGCACCTGCGTCAGCACAGCTTTATGATCATCTGCTCACCGACAAGAATTCTGACGTGGTGAAGAACCTTGAATACGACACTGAGATTGTCGTTTGCGGTGGCGGACTTTCCGGCGTCTGTGCTGCTGTGGCTGCAGCCCGTCACGGCTCCCATGTCATCCTTATCCAGGACCGCCCTATGCTCGGCGGCAACACTTCCAGCGAGATGCGTATGGGCATCGTAGGTGTAAAAGAGGACCAGTGCCAGGAAGCCGGCCTCATCGAAGAGATGCAGTGCCGCAATTTCTACTACAATCCGCTCCAGCGCTATACCCTCTGGGACGATATCATCTATTCGACCGTGGTAGAGGAGCCTAACATCAAGCTCCTGCTCAACACCACAGTCCAGGATGTGATCATGGACGGCAACCGCATTGCCGGCGTAAAGTGCTGGAACTCCAACAACTACACCCATTACACCATCACAGGAAAGCTTTTCCTGGACTGCACCGGCGACGGCATCCTGCGTCTTTCCGGCGCTGAGTTCCGCCGTGGAACCGAGGGTAGGGATACCTATGGAGAGTCTTACTCTTCAAATGAGAAGGACAACTCCAACACCATGGGCAACTCAATCCTCCTCCAGCTCCGCAAGACCACTGACTACCATCCGTTCAAGGCTCCGGACTGGGCATATCATTTCACTGCCGATGACTTCAACTACGACACTCCAAAGGCTCCTGTAGCCGGACAGAAATACAACTACAAAATCATCTGGAGGGCACATGACAACAATTTCTGGTGGGTTGAGTCTTCAGGCGTGAAGTTCGACAGCATCTGGGATGCAAATGAAATCCAGTTCGAACTCAAGAAGATTGCCTACGGTATCTGGGAGTACATGAAGAACAATGTAGAAGAATGCCGTGACTACGATCTGGACTGGATCGGATCCATCCCGGGCAAGCGTGAATCCACCCGTTATGTCGGTCCATATACCCTCACCCAGGACGATGTCGTGTCCGGTGGACATTTCGAGGATGTGATCGCATACGGCGGCTGGACCCTCGACGACCACAACCCTAACGGCTTCATGAACAAGGGTCTCGCTTCCATCGAGTACACCGTGAACCAGGGCTACGGCATCCCTTACGACTGCTGCTACTCTGTAAATGTCCCTAACCTCATGTTCGCAGGACGTGACATCTCCTGCTCGCATATGGCATTTTCCGGTACCCGCGTCATGGCAACCTGCGCCCTCATCGGCCAGGCAGTCGGTACTGCTGCCAACATGGTACTTGAGAAGAATACCACTCCTGCAGGCATCCGCAAGGACTATATCGCAGAGCTTCAGGACCGTCTCGAGCAGGACGACTGCATGCTGCCATATCGCTGGAGAAAGGTTTCAGACCTCACTCTCGCTGCGAAGACAGTGGCTGAGAACGAGCCTATGCGCAACGGTATCGACCGCGAGTGGAACGGCGAGGACAACGGTGTCTATGCAGCTCCGGGCGAGGTTAACCTTACCTACACCTGGGCAAAGCCTGTCACTGTCAGTGCCGCCCGCTTCATCTTTGATTCCGATTTCAAGGTCCGCGGCAAGAGAATGCGCAAGCTTGAGGCTACCACCGAGCGTGTCCCTATGCCTTCAGAGATGGCCAAGGCATTCAAGGTTCAGGTCCGTGTCCCTGCTGCCACCAAGAAGGCTAAGAAGCTCTATGCAAAGGATCCTGCAACTGGTGAGTGGATCACCGTTGCAGAGGTCAGCGAGAACTACCGCAGGCTTGTGAATGTAAGCTTCGACGCTGTTCAGACTGATGCTGTCCGCATCGTTGTGGACGAGACCTGGGGTGCCCAGAAGGCTCATATTTTTGCATTCGACGTTAAATAATACCAGAAGATGAATATTAACGAAGTACCGGTTCTGCTGCTGACGGGCTATCTTGGAAGCGGCAAGACTACACTCCTGAACAAGATCCTGAACAACCGCAAGGGCATCAAGTTCGCAGTGATAGTCAATGACATCGGTGAGGTCAACATCGACGCTGACCTCATCCAGCAGGGAGGAGTAGTGGGCAAGAAGGATGAGAGCCTCGTCGCCCTTCAGAACGGCTGTATCTGCTGTACCTTGAAGATGGACCTCGTGGAGCAGCTGCACGACATCGTGGCTATGAAGCGCTTCGACTACATCGTGATCGAGGCCAGCGGCATCTGTGAACCTGCCCCTATCGCCCAGACCATCTGCTCCATCCCATCGATGGAGGCGAAGTACATCCAGGACGGAGTCCCTGTGCTGGATTGCATCTGCACGGTTGTGGATGCGCTCCGCATGCGCGACGAATTCGGCAGCGGCGACGCCCTGGTACGCAAGGATATAGATGAGGAAGACATCGAGAACCTCATCATCCAGCAGCTTGAGTTCTGCAACATCGTGCTACTGAACAAGGCTTCGGAGGTGAGCTCTGAGGAACTTGGCCGCATCAAGCAGATAATCAAGGCTATCCAGCCTACCGCAGAGATCATCGAGACCGATTGGTGCGAGGTAGATCTGGACAAGCTCGTAGGCACTGGTATCTTCGATTTCGACCAGGTGGCAACTTCCGCAGCCTGGATCAAGGGCGTCGAGGGCGCTATTGAGGAGGACGAACATGAGCATCACCATCATCACGACGACGATGATGACGACGACGATGATGAGGAAGAGTGCCACTGCGAGGACCCTGAGCATTGCCACCATCACCATCATCACCACCATCACGACGAGGGTGAAGCTGAGGAATACGGCATCGGAACCTTCGTCTACTGCCGCCGCCAGCCTCTGGACATCAACAGGTTCGACTCTTTCGTAGCAAAGCACTGGCCTAAGAGCGTGATCCGCTGCAAGGGTATGTGCTATTTCAACGACGAATTCGACGTATGCTATGTATTCGAGCAGGCCGGCAAGCAGATGCAGCTTCGCAATGCCGGACGCTGGTATGCCACCATGCCTGAGGACGAGCTCCGCCAGATGATGATCATGGAGCCTTCGCTCAGCCGCGACTGGGATCCTGTCTATGGCGACCGCATGCAGAAACTCGTGTTCATCGGTCAGAAGATGGACAGGGAGGCTATCTGCAAGGCTCTGGACGACTGTCTGCTTTATTAGTATCTTATGAAGAAAGTATATCTTTTGCTTGCAATGGCCATGCTTGTGGCCGTTTCATGTTCCCATAAGCCTGTAATCGGCATTTCGGCCTCACATGGCAATACGGCCTCATCCAGCTCGGGCGGAGACAGTTACGTCGAGTCTGTGCGCAGGGCAGGCGGCATTCCGCTGATTCTGCCATTCACCACGGATTCCCTGGCCATCTGTGAGATGCTGGACCATATCGACGGCCTCATCATGACAGGAGGCGAGGATGTGAATCCGGCCCGTTATGGTCACGACACAATTCCCGAGCTCGGTACCGTCAACGACAGGAGGGATACCTTTGATCTCTGCCTTGTCCGCAACGCTGTCCGCAGAGGCATTCCTGTGCTGGGCATCTGTAGGGGAGAGCAGGTTACAAATGTGGCTCTTGGCGGTACTCTGTGGCAGGATATTCCCGCACAGGTCGATACCATGCTCGTTCACAGGCAGCCGGAGAGCGCAAGTGTGAAGACCCAGACCATATATATATCCGAGGGATCCCGCCTTCGCGAAATCATCGGGTGTGACAGCCTGCTTACAAACTCTAAGCACCATCAGGCCGTCAGGGATATCGCTCCGTCCCTCAAGGTGACGGCGGTTGCAGCTGACGGGGTGGTTGAGGCATACGAGTCCGTCGCAAACGACCTCGTGCTCGGCATCCAGTCCCATCCGGAGGCATTTGCCCGTGATGGTGAGGAACCGTATCTTTCGATATTCAGGGATCTTGTGAAACGATCCAGGTAGTTTGCAGTATTATTCGGAGATAGGAGAGTATTTCGGTACGAAGGCCTTCATGAGGGCCCATGCGATAAGATAGGCTACACCGCAGAAGCAGAACATCACGAAGTAGCCTGCAGGCTTGCCCTCGAAGCCGAGGAAAGTGAAGGCGGAACCTGCGTTCTCTGCGTAGGTGAAGAGGTTTCCGGCCGCCTTCTGTATGATCATGGAACCCACTCCGCCGGCCATTGCGCCGATTCCGGTGATGGTGGCGATTGTGCTCTTAGGGAACATGTCGCCCACTGTGCTGAAGAGGTTCGCGGACCAAGCCTGGTGTCCGGCTCCGGCGAGTCCGATAAGGATGGCCGGCCACCATGGAGAGTTGAAATGGATGCCGAGAGGCTGGGCGAAAAGCGCAGCGATTGGGAAAAAGGCGAATAGCAGCATCGAGAGCATTCGTCCTGAGTACGGATGCATGCCTTTCCTCTCCACAAAGAACTTAGGCAGATAACCGCCACCTATGGATAC